>JAPOLP010001042.1 GCA_029977045.1 Planctomycetota bacterium | reverse complement strand
TCTCCACCCGGTGCTCCGCCCGGACTGCTACTGCCATTGTTGTTGTTTGAGTTGTTTCCGTTCGACGATCCGCCAGTGACCTTCACGCGAGGCATCAGAGCACCAATCGTCTTCTGCAGCGCCGCCGTGCTGGAGTGCTCCAGCGAGACGATCCGGGTCGTCGGACGTGACGTGAATGCTGCTTCGTCAACTTCAGCGACCATCGCTTCGACGTTGCGTGCCAGAGATTCACTTGCCGACACGATCAGCCGACTATTCTGATAGTCGACTGCGAGGGTCATTTTCACGCGGTTTGCCAGTCGTTCTCCGCGAGTATTTCCGCCACTGCCGCCACCACCCATCAGAGCGGCAAGCGGATTCTGCCCGCCGCGCTGCTGTTGCTGCTGAGCCTGCTGCGGAGGAGTCAGCTCCTCTTTAAACACGTCCTGAATCATCTGAGCGACGTCCCCGACAAACGCATACCGCACCGCGATGTAATGTGGCGAGCGGTCGCTCAGCTGATCGGGCAACTCGGACGCATCCAGAATCCGGAGCACGTCCTCGACTTCGGCCACCTGGTGTGGTGGGCCTGTCACGAAGAGCGAGTTTGACCGGACGTCGGGAATAATCCGGAGTGTCTGGGGTCCGGTCAGCACGCTGTCGAGCCCGGTCATGTTCATCAGCCCGCCACCGAGCGACGAAAGTCCGCTGCTGAGGCTGCCGAGAAATCCACCGGTTGACGAGGACGAGATCGACGAAACCGAGCTGGTCGGAAACAGGCGTTCGAGGATCGTCGACGTTTCGGTCGCGTCGGCCGACTGCAGATAGAAGACGGTCCACTGAGCCTTCGGCGGCATGGCCTGCGAGAGTCGGCTGGCGGCTTCCTCAAACGCGTCCAGAGCGTCAGTGTCATCCGAGACCGCGACGATGTTTCCGCCGGAAACGGTGATTGCGATCGGTGAGTCACCAGCGGGCTTGTCAGCGTCGCCGGACTGATCGGAAGCCTCTTCCGAAGCGTCATCGTCAGCAGCGGCCTGATCGTCCGCTTCTTCGACGCCGGCTGACGCCGTCAGGAATGCGTCGAGAGCATTCTCAAGTTCGGCCTGTTCGGCAGGAGTCAGCTCGTCATACGTCGCATTGCTGTTTGCTGGCTGGGCTGCTGTGACGTCTTCCTCTTCGACCGCCTGATACGCGAGCTCGTCTTCCAGCACGACCGCGATCCGGGCAACTGCTTCATCACCCATCTGCTGTGCGATCAGGCGGCCCTGTGTCTCGGGACGTTGAGTGTCGAGCGACGCTCCGCCGCGAAACGGATTGTCGCGGCGATCCGATGATCGGGGAGCCGCTTCAGTCTCCTCATTCTGCAGTGACGGAATCTTTTGAGCTTTGATCGTGCCACTGCCGGCACTTGGGACGACGGTGCGAATCGGGTTGCGGGCCGACGTGCCCCACAATTCCTGCAGAGCCTTCAGGAATTCTTCAGGGTCACGACCACCCAGTGGAATCTGCCGGACATTGCCGCCGCTGAAGGGGCCGCCCTGCGATGGATCGAGTTGAGTCAGCAGCGTCTTAATCTGCTCGACCTGCTCCGCAGTCCCGCGAACGATCAGACCGTTCCCCGTTGGGTGCGGCTGAATGATGGGGGCGTCGTTTCCGTCGAGCAGTAACAGCTGCTGAATCGACGCAGTTGCCGTGTACGAGTCCAGCCGGCCCAGCGGAATGACCGCGACCTGCGAACCGCCGCCCTGTCCGTCAAGCCGGGCAATCGTCGCACTGATCTCGCGATGCTGCTCTGGCGTCGCCTGAATGTGGATCCGTCGAGCGCGGCCGTCTTCATTCACCACCGTGCCGGGATACAGCACGTTGAGCGTCTTGGTGACTTCCATCGCGTCGGCCGATTTCAACTGATAGACCTCAAGATACGGCTCGCGAGTTGTCCGGTTAACAACGCCGTTGCCTTCCGGGATGTCGATCGAGGTCACTGCTTCCTCGACGATCTTCATGTTCTGCGGGCTGGCCGTGACGAGCAGCGAGTTCGTACGTTCGTCGATCGCGACCTTGACCGCTGCATTCGGATCAGCCGAAGCAGCTGATGATCCCGACGAACTGCGGGACGAATCTCGTGACGATGAGGAAGACGACGATCCAAACCGCGACGAGAAGAACGATCGTGGATCAAAGCCGCCGCGGCTGCTGCCGCCCGCTGACGCGCTGACGTTCTCCACTCCGCGCGGCCCGAGGCCGAACAGATCGCGAATCACTGTGTCGGCATCCAGCACATTGATGTTTTCCAGACGGAACTGCCGGAAGACCTTTTCGCTGTCTTCGATGTCCAGCCCGCTCAGCAGACTGTTGACGCGCTGCAGGTTCGATCCGATATCGGTCAGCACCAGGCGACCGGTTTTCGAGAGCGGCACGGCGGTTCCCTGAGGCCCCAGCAGAGCCTGCACTTCGGTCGCAGCATCTTCGGGAGTCATGCCGGCTGGCAGTGGCATCACAACCCGCAGCAACTCATTGCGGCCACGCTTGGGAAGATCGGCAACGTCGACCGTTG
>JAPOLP010000255.1 GCA_029977045.1 Planctomycetota bacterium | reverse complement strand
TCTTCTTCGCCTGGCTGTGATTCGAGTACGTTGGCCAGTCAGGTTCGTAGTCCTCGACCTGGTTTCCCCACTGGTGCCAGCCGGGGCGCTGGCCGCGGGCGAACAGCTCCAGTCGCGGGCCGGGGCTGCACTCCTCGATGATCGAATACAGCTCGTCCGGCTTGCGTGAGTGCTCACGTTTCTGCGTGCGGAGAATGTTGACCTGAGATCGACCGGGTTGCAGCGTCCGCAGTGAGCCTCGAACACCAAACAGAACGAGTTCCGTCGTGTTCCGAAAGTAGAACCCGACTCCGCGACCATCGGGGCCGCCGTCTTTGCGGACTTTGTGCCAGACGATGTTCGTCTTGTACTGGAAGCCCCACGCTTCCATGACGGCGAGGCCTTCCGCCAGCAGAGCGTTGGGTACCCACAGATAGAGATGGCTCTGCTTTGCCGCCGCCGCGTGAACGGGAATCGCTTTAATCTCGTCGAGCGTCAGCGTGCCGTAGCGATTCAATCGCCGATGCTCAGGCGCGACCTTGCCCGTGCGATTGCTGAACTGCCACGGCGGATCAGCCAGCACACAGCCGCACTTCAGCTTGCCGCATTCAGCCAGAAATGTTTCAGCAGCGGTCAGCTCCGTCATTCCGCGTTTTCCGTGACGTTAAACAGGGTCGGTCGAGCAACGCGAAGCCTACCAGAACTTCATCCTCGACGATGAACGACGTAGCCTGGCGTCTCGACCCGGATGGAGAACAGTGTCTTACCAGCTGCGATATACAGCGTCTTGAGGTCGTCGCCACCAAACGTCACGTTCGTCAGTACGTCCTCAACGATCGGGATGCGGCCTTTGACTTCGCCTGCTGGCGAGACGATCCAGATGCCGGGAGGCACGGTCGTCGCTTCGTGCGGACCTCGAGCCCGGCTGATTCCTGCCGCGATATACAGGTCACCGTTCTGCGCGACCGCCATCCCGTCGCCACCTCTGCCTGGCGCAAAGTCGATGACCTCGCGTTGATTGCTCAGCTCGCCATTGGCTGACAGGTCGAACGCCCAGATCTTCCGGTTGCCGCCAATGACCGGGCAACTGTCGACAAGGTACAGCGTGCGTTCGTCCGGGCTGATCGCGATCCCGTTCGGTCGCTGAATCTCGGGCTGCGTGATGACTCGATCAACGCTGCCGTCGAGATTGATCCGGTAGACCGAATCGTGATCGAGTTCCATCGTTGCCCGATCGCCGTAGCACGGATCGGTGAAGAAGATCAGGCCGTTGCTCAAGGCGGCGATATCGTTCGGCGCGTTGTAGCGTTTGCCCTCGAAGCTGTCGGTCAGAATTTCGACTTCGCCCGTCTGCAGGTCGGTCCGCGTGATCCGGCGGTTACCGTCGTTGTCGCCGAACTCGTTTCCTTCGCACGCGAGCAATCGGCCATCCGCATCAAACAGCAGCCCATTCGCCCGCCCGCTCGGTTCACGAAAGACCTCCGCCCGCCCGCTTCCGGCGGGCAACCGCATGATCCGGTTATTGGCGATGTCGCTGAAGAAGACCGTTCCATCCGCAGCAGCAGCCGGCCCCTCAGTAAACGCGATGCTCGTCGCCGGAGCGGCTCCGGCGGAATCAGCGAGGTCGGTCGGGAAGCCAACCGCGTGAAAATCGACAGCCATGAGTTCTTTCCGTTGAAGAAGTCGATCAGCAGGAATTGTTTGACCCGAAGGCGACGGCGTTTACATCGTGCAGAAACACCGTCGCCTCCGGCTTCGAGTCAAACGAGAACAGCTGCAGCCGTGTCACGCGATGATGTCGTGAATCGGGGTGCCGTGGTCGATGTCGAGTCTTCGGCGGCCTGGGACTTCGAGGCGGCGGGAGTTCAGGCCGAGCTGGTGCAGCACCGTGGCGTGCAGGTCGGTGACGTAATGTCGGTTCTCGGCAGCGTGAAAGCCGAGTTCGTCCGTCGCTCCATGAACAATGCCGCCCTTGATGCCGCCTCCGGCCATCCAGCACGAGAAACCGAACGGGTGATGGTCGCGACCGTTGCTGTTCTGAGCGCCCGGCGTGCGACCGAACTCGGTGCCCCAGACGACCAGCGTGTCTTCGAGCATTCCTCGCTGCTTAAGGTCCTTCAGCAGGCCGGCAATCGGCTGATCGATCTGTTTGCAGAGCCGCGCGTGTCCGGTTTGAAGGTTGCTGTGCCCGTCCCAGGCTCCGGCTCCGCCATTGCTGCCGTGGAACAGTTGCACAAAGCGGCAGCCACGTTCGACGAGCCGTCTCGCTGCCAGGCACTGCCGCCCGAACGTCGCGGCCTCTTTGTCGGCGAGGCCGTACAACTGCTGCGTGTCCTGCGTCTCGGTCTCGAGGTCCATGACTTCGGGGATCGCGGACTGCATCCGGAAGGCGAGTTCGTACGACTTGATTCGCGCCCGCAGCTTGTCGTCGCTGGGGTACTCGACCTGCGAGAGCCGGTTCAGTCGGTTAAGCAGTTCAAACTCTGCCTGCTGCTCTTCGCGAAACATTGCTCGATCCGGAACGGCGAACGGCAGCGGGTCTTTGGGATCGACTTTGAGCTGCACGCCGTCGTGTTCCGGGCCGAGGTAGTTCGCTCCGTGAGCGTTTTGTCCACCGCAGCAGTCGGCGATCGGCGTGCCCATCACGACAAACTGCGGCAGGTTCTCGTTGAGCGTCCCCAGTCCGTAATGGACCCACGAGCCAATGGTCGGGAAGAAGCCATCGAGTCGGTGCCGGCCCGTGTGAAACTGAAGCTGGGCACCGTGATTGTTGTCCGTCGTCCACATCGAACGGAGCACCGCCATGTCGTCGATGCAGGTACTCAGATGCGGCCACCAGTCGGAGACTTCGATTCCGCTTTCGCCATGTTTCGCATAGCCGACCTGCAGCGGATAGACCGTCGGCCAGACGTGCCCGTTGGCATCGTTCGGCACGACGACTCGCAGGTTGTCCTTCAGATACGACTTGTGGAGCACGTCCGAATGCGGCGTCTCGTTGATCGACATGCCCGAGTATTTGTTGAGCAGCGGTTTTGGATCGAACGACTCAACGTGGCTTGTTCCTCCGACTGTAAAGATCCAGATAACGCTCTTCGCCTTAGGAGTATGGTGCGGCCTGCCGTCCGGCGGCGGGTTCTCGACGACGTGCTCGGTGTCAGCAGCGGCCTTCTGAATCCCCTCGTCATGCAGCATCGCACCGAGCGTCAGCCCGGTGAAACCCATGCCGACATCGGAAAGAAACGTGCGTCGAGAGCGGCCTGCGAAGCGAAAGTCTGACGTGTCCATATCGAACCAGCCTGTGGAGCGAAGCGTGTGCGGTCTCGGTTGAGGAACGCCCCGCAGGATACCCGCAGAGATGATCCGGCGCCGACCGGCCAGCCTTTTCAGACCGAGGAACCATCCGTGCTGGAATCCGAAGGCACAGCATCATCCTGCCGTTCAGCATCCATCAGCGACTGAATCTGGCGGCGGGCGGCAGCGTAATAGATGCCACCAATGCCGGCGATGAAAATTGTCGTCGCGCGGTAAGCACCAGCCGCCAGCAGGCCGACTCCGCCAGCGGCTCCGGCAAGCTGATACGCCGTCTGCACCGCTCCTTCGAGTGCGCCCAGTCCTCCCGGAGTCGGAACGAAGACGCCGACGATCTCCGCCGGAGGAATCAGCAGGAGATGCGTCACGTAACCCGGAACGTCAGCGAGCGGCGCGATGGCTCGCGCGCAGAAGTAGAACGATGAGATAATCCCGAAGTGGCCGAAGATGCTGATCACCATCGTCAGAGCCACAACGCGGCGTCTTGACTGGTACATCGAGATTGCCGTCGCGACGTCAGTCACGATGCCGCCGACCTTCGGGAGTTTCTGCAACAGCCGCAGCCACCAGGAATTCGGTGTCGCTGGATGCAGCATCACGACGAGACCAATCAGTCCCAGGATGCAGGAGCCCCACATCAGAGCGGTGATTTCACTAAGCCGATCAATCTTTTGCTCAACGAACAGCGATGCAGAGGCTCCGACGATGAGCAGTGCCAGCAGACCGAGGATCCGGTCGAGCAGAATCGTCGCGACGGCAACCATCCGCCGCTCCTTCTGCTCACGCACCATCAGGACCGCTTTAACGAGGTCGCCGCCGACGGCTCCAGGCGAGACGTAATTGAAAAGGTAGCCCAGAAAGCCCAGCCGCAGTGCGTCACGGAACGTGAAGGGGAAGTCGAGTGCCCAGACCAGCAGATACCAGCGGTAGAACGTCAGGATGATCGCGCCGAAGCAGACGAGAAATGCCAGCCCGAGGAAGTGCCAGCGGATTTCGTTTTCCAGGAGTTGCTGAAACTGCTCGCGGTTCTGCCACCCGAGGAAGATGAGAATGCCCAGAGCGAGCGGCCAGCGGACCCAGTTGAAGAGCTGACCGATCAGCGAGCCGCGAGTTTCAGACACAGCAGGCGGCCTTCGTCAGCAGAGCGGGAGAGTAGCGGAACGCGATTTCGCGACAGCGCGGCAATCAGGTCAGCTCGCGATACGCTTCAAACGCCATGTATCCGACCAGAGCGGAACTCACCAGAAACATAATGTCGAACACCATCTGCCCCGCGAACGGGAACCCGGCAGCGAGATCGACAATCGCGAGGATGCCGACAACGCCAGCAACGGCCATCGAGCCAAACAGCATTTTCTTGACGCCGGGTGTCATGTGCGAAACTTCCGATACGGCAGCAATGTTCGAGTAACAGGTTCCCGGACACGAACAAATTCCGCCGGCCAGGAACGTCACCATGCGAGTATAGGAGCATTCAAAGCGGCAACGCCAGTTCTCCGGATCCGCCCGCCCGAGTTCCCGCCGCGCCGATCAGGTCTGTCACAATGTGCCGCCTGTCGGGCTCAGCTTAGATTTCCGAATTGTTCCACGGTCTCGCGATCAGACGCCGTCAATAGGCACGAAACCCGAGACCTGCGTTTCGATTGCGAATACGCTGCCGAAAGTCGGAACGACGTTCGCAATTTCCCGATCCAGCTTCTCCCTTCACTGGTCTCGACCATGCCGACCGTCCAGGAAGTCCTTGAACGAGCCGCTGAAAATCTTCGCCAGGGTAACCATCATCTGGCCGAGGAGAACTGCGTGGCCGTGCTGGCTGTCTGCCACGCGGAACCGGAAGCGTGGCATCTGCGGGGAGTCGCGGCGCATCTGCAGGGGCGGAACTTCGACGCCGTCGCGTGGCTCGAACGCGCGGTCCGGCTGAAGCCCGACGCGGCGATGTACCACTACAACCTCGGCGTCGTACAGCAGGCACTGGGTGAGCAAGCCGCAGCCGAAGCAACATACCGCCGCGTCCTGGAACTCGACCAGTCCTCGACATCGGCGTCGGTCAACCTGGTCACGGTGCTCAACAAGCTGGGCCGGTTTTCGGACAGCGTCACGCTGTGCGAGAAGCTGATCTCGACCGAACCATCAGCCCGGCATTTCGCGCGGCTTGGTAATGCGCACAAGATGCTGGGCGATATTCCGCTTTCAATCGCCGCGTACGAGCGTGCCGCTGAGCTTGCTCCAGACGACGCGGCGATTCACAGCGAACTGGTCTTCGCGCGGCAGTACGACCCGGCGATCGACGACGAAGCTGTGTTTGCCGAGCATCGCAGCTGGGCGGAACGATTCTGCTCGCCGACTTCCGAGAATCGACAAGCCCAGCTGGGTTCGGTCTCGCGCGGACCGGGAGAGCCGCTGCGGCTCTGGTTCGTCTCGCCGGACCTGGGCAATCATCCGGTCGGGATCTTTCTCGCCCCGCTGCTGGAACGGCTCGATCGCAACCGCTTCACGCCGTACTGCTACTCTGATCGTACCGGCCAGGACGAATTCAACCAGCGACTACGGGCGAGCACCGCCTTCTGGCGGGACACGAAACACCTCAGTCACGATCAGCTTGCCGAGCAGATTCTCGCGGACGGAATCGACATCGCGTTCGACCTCGCGGGACACACCGACGACAACCGGATGCCCGTCTTTGCTCGCCGGGTCGCGCCGATACAATTCTCGTGGGCCGGCTACGTTGGCTCGACGGGGCTCAACACGATGGACTGGCTGCTCTGCGACCGGTTTCACGTTCCGGAGGAACTGGAATCGCTGCACTGCGAGCGACCGCTGCGAATGCCGCACGGCTATATCTGCTACCAGCCGCCGGAGTACGCCCCCTCCCCCGGCCCGCCACCGTCGACGCAGGCCGGATTCATCACGTTCGGCTGCCTCAACAATCCCTGCAAGGTCAACGACGAAACCGTTCGACTGTTCGCCGCCGTACTGCAGCGCGTTCCCCATTCAAAGCTGATCTTCAAGTACAAGGGCTTCGACGATTCAGGCGTTCGTGACCGCTTCACTGGGAAGTTCGCAGAGCACGGCATCACTGCTGAACGGCTCGACTTCCGCGGCGGCACGACACACGGCGAGCATCTGCAGACATTCTGCGAGATCGACATCTCACTTGATCCGACACCGTATTCAGGCGGCCTGACCACGTGCGAGTCTCTCTGGATGGGCGTGCCCGTCATCACCTGTCCGCGAGACCGCTTCGCCAGCCGCCACTCACTGTCGCACTCGACGAACGCCGGCTTCACCGAAGCCATCGCATCAAGTTTCGACAACTTCGTAGAGATTGCCGCGTCACTCGCCGCTGACCCGGACCGCTTGAGAGAGATTCGCACGAGCCTGCGTCCAACAATGGCCACTTCACCGCTGTGCGACCTCGACAGCTTCGCGTCAGCGTTTCAGAACGCGATCGAAGCCGTAGCGTTTTCGTAGGCCGGACCAAGCTCTGCGCCGTTCCGGCAATTCGAGCAATGTCTGCCGGAGCGGCGCAGAGCTTGATCCGGCCTACCGACTACCGGCTTTCAGCGACGTACGCGTCCCACAACGCGTCGAGTGGCTGCCCGGTCTCGTCGGCGAACAACTCATCCGCGTATGCGCCGCGTCGCATCGCCGTATTGAGCTTCTTCACGATGCCCGGTGCACGCTCAGACTCAAGCCAAAGCAGAAAGCCGGCGGCGACCCGGTATGCGTCCTTGTAACCCTGTGGCTTTTTCGGTCGAGGAAACCAGCTCTGTGGTTTGCCTTCGTAGATCGCCCAGCGGATGTAGTCGGCGATGCCCTCGGTGACCCAGCCAGGCTGGCCGTTCGGGTAAGACTGAATGACGTGCACCAGTTCGTGAACGGCGAGGCCGACGTCATCCGGATGCTTCTCGATCCAATGCGACGAGACGACGATCGAGTTGCCCGACGTGCCAGCGACTCCCTCGTCCGATTTGCGAATCGTCAGCTTGACTGACCGGGAAGCTTTGAAGCCCTTCGTGGCAAGCAGGTTGTCGATCCGCGGGTACCAGCGCAGCAGCAGCAACCGAGCATCCTCGCCCCACTTCTGCAGATGCGCAACTTCCGATGTGTCGAGTTCAATGCGGACGGCGGGGTCGTCAGCTTGAGCCAGAGAAACGAACAGACAGCTAACGACGAGCGCAAGGGCAGGGCCAGCGCGCACTTTGGGCAGGGGAGGCAGGCTGGATGGCTGGCGCTCTTTTGTGGTGCGTGCTACAAGCTCGTGAGTGGTGCGTCAGCATGAGGCTGGCGTCGCAGTGACTCACGGAGGCGAATATGGCTGATG
>JAPOLP010000645.1 GCA_029977045.1 Planctomycetota bacterium | reverse complement strand
GCGACCGGCGAGGGCACCGTCAGCTTCTTGAACAGCAGGTCGCGATACGTCGCGTGAAAGACGTCCATCGCGCCGACGCTAACCGAACCGATCGTGTCGCCGTGGTAAGCCTCGGCCACCGAAACGAACAAATCGCGATGCTCCGGCCCGCCAGGCTTCTGAGCGTGATACTGGTAAGCGATCTTCAGCGCTGCTTCGACCGCGGTCGCCCCGCTGTCTGAATAGAAGACCCGGTTCAGCCCATCGGGCGTCCGATCGACCAGTTCCTTCGCGAGTCGGATCGCGGGCTCGTTCGACAACCCCAGCATGGTCGAGTGCCCAACGCGGTCGACCTGTTCACGAATCGCCGCGTCGATCTCCGGCACTCGAAATCCGTGGACGTTGCACCACAGCGCCGAGATGCCGTCGAGATACCGCTGCCCGTCGCTGTCGATCAGTTCGAACCCGTCGCCCGAGACGATGATCGGCGTCTCTTCCGTCGCGTACTCCTGCATCGGCGTGAAGGGATGCCAGACGTGATTGATGTCCCAGTTTCGCAGCGTGGCGGTATCCATGATTCGGGCAGACGCTCGTTGAACAGACGAATTCAAAGTTGAAGAACGGGCACAGACCGCGATCGTAGAAGAAGAGGAGAGAGGAACGAACCGAGCGCCAACAGGTGGCCGGGGCTGGAGCGAGGCACGAGCGAAGCCCCGGTCGAGTCTCGCTCGATTCGCAAAGCCCGGGGCTTCCTTCGCAGGCTCAGTCCAGCCCCGGCCACCCGACGAGACAATCTCCGTTGATTGTCCGCCTTCCGACGATTCGCCTATTCTGCCGCCGATCCGAGATGCCCAGCGTGCCCGAGCCTGCCATGAGTTACCTGTATGCCGCTCGCGGCGACGAGCCCATCTTCGACGTTGAGGAATCAGACAGCGTGCTGATTCTGACAATGGTCGAAGACCCGTCGGCGGCGAATTACCAGTCCCGGCAGTTCGAGTACAACCGGCTGCACAAGCAGATCAGCGATAACGGATTCCGATACCTCGTGTTCGATCTGTCGCAGTGCCGGTTTCTGGATTCGATCACGGTCGGCATCCTTATTTCACTGACAACTGCAGTGCGAAAAACCGGCGGCGACGCGGCGATGGTCGGCACCAACCCCGACATCTCCAGGCTGCTCGGTCGCCTGCTGCTGATCGAACCAGAAGAAAGACGAGCCGTCTGGGTCAGTTACCCGTCGCGACGACACGCGATCGAGTCGCTGATCTCTGAAAACAACTGACAACCAACTCAACACACCACTGAAGGAACCTCACCGATGTCCGACAACAGCGACAAACAGCTTGCTCACATTGTCTTTTTCGACCTGAACGACGACTCCGACGCCGCCCGGCAGCAGCTCGTTGAGGCCGCTCAGAAGTACCTCTCCGGCCACGACGGCACGGTTTACTTTTCCGTCGGCATCATCGGCCAGGGCTTCGACCGCCCGGTCAACGACCACGACTACAGCGTCGCGCTGCATGTCGTCTTCGAGAACAAAGCCGCACACGACGTCTACCAGACTCACGAACGCCACGTCGCCTTCATCGAAGAAAACCGCCCCAACTGGAAACGCGTCCGCGTCTTTGACTCGTACATCGCCTGACCCAAAGGTAGCGGAAGGACGCAAGCCCTCCGGCTGGGTCCCTCGTTTCGCGCCGTTCCTCTCCCCATCATGTCCGCCAGGATGACTCCAATGCCTCGATTCCTGCTTGCGTCCGTCTGCCTGACCCTTTCATTGCTGACCTCGAATCCACTGTTCGCTCAGGACAAGAAGCCGGCCCTGACCGCTGAAGAAGCTGGTCCGGACTTCGCGATCCAGGGCGAGTACTCCGGCACAATCCGCTCGGACGACGGCGACCAGAAGATCGGCGTCCAGGTCATCGCGCTCGGCGATGGCAAATTCAGAGCCGTGGCCTACATCGGCGGCCTGCCAGGTGACGGCTGGGACGGCGAGAACAAAATCACCGTCGACAGCCGCCGCGAAGCCGACGAGGTCGTCTTTCAGCAACCTGGTGACGACCAGGGCTCGGGCCGCATTCGTGACGGCAGGCTGATCATCTTCGATCCCAAAGGAACGCAACTCGGCGACTTCCCGAAGGTCGAACGCAAGAGCCCGACGCTTGGCAAGAAGGCTCCCGATGGTGCGGTCGTCCTCTTCGACGGCAAATCCGCCGACGGCTTCAATGGCGGACGCATGACCGAAGACGGCCTGCTGATGCAGGGCTGCACGTCGAAGGAAACGTTCGGCAGCTTCGACCTGCATCTGGAGTTTCAGCTCTGCTTCATGCCCTACGCATCCGGCCAGGGTCGCAGCAACAGCGGCGTCTACATGCAGGGCCGCTACGAAACCCAGGTGCTCGACTCATTCGGCCTCGAAGGCAAGCAGAATGAAACCGGCGGCATTTATTCGGTCAAGGATCCCGACCTCAACATGTGCTTCCCGCCGCTGAGCTGGCAGACCTACGACGTCCAGTTCACCGCCGCAAAGTTCGACGCCGCTGGCAAGAAGACCGCCAACGCCCGGATGACCGTCCTGCTGAACGGAGTCAAAGTGCAGGACAACGTCGAAGTCGACCACTCGACAACGGCCTCACCCCTGAAGGAAGGCCCCGAACCCGGCCCGATCTACATTCAGGACCACGGCAACCCAGTTCGTTTCCGCAATATCTGGGTCGTCCCCCGCGGTTGATTGAAGATGAAAGTGTTTCGCACGCGACGGCAGTCACGCTCCGCAGCGTTGCGAGACGCGGTCAGAACTCTCTCCGAATAAGGAAGAATGCGATGTCCGGCGGAAAAGGTTCTCTTGCCATAGCTGTGATTCTGATTGCAGTCGGAACTTGCTGGCTGTTGTCGACGATCGGCGTCATGCCGCAGATCAACTGGCTCTGGACACTTGGCCTCGGTCTGACCGGCGGCCTGATTCTCGGCCTGATCGGCGTCGACAAGGTCACGATCGTCGCGGGCTCATTCTTCATCGTGACAAGCATCCTGTCGGTCCTGCGTCAGACAGGGCGAATCACATTCGATGTCGAAGTTCCGATTCTCGTCATCACGTCGGGCGTTCTCCTGATCATTTCGCGAATGCCTGCGATACCCAAGCCGAAGTGGCTGCTCGAAGACGCGATTTCAAATCCTGATACGGCAAAGAGCAACGATTGAATCGGGCATTTCGCGATCGATCTTCTGCAACGTCGGCGGACAGTCCATGAACGGAGTCAATCCCCCAGTGGTGCCTCGCTTACTGGTCAGCGTTCGCAGTGCCCAGGAAGCCGAAGCGGCGCTGGCGGGCGGCTGTGATATTCTCGATGTCAAAGAACCGACACGCGGTCCGCTGGGGATGGCTGACCGTTCGGTGATCGCTGCCGTCGCCGAGGTCGCCGCCCGCAACGGGGCAATGTGCAGTGCCGCCTGCGGGGAGGCCGCCGACTTTGCTGCTGATCAGCCTTCCGGAAATTGCGACTCCGGGTTCGAGACTCCAGTCTCGCCCGTTGAGTTTTTCAAACTTGGCCCCGCTCAACTGATGCAGAACGCCAACTGGCAGAACGACTGGCAGGTTGCATACCGGCTTGCCGGGAACCGCTTTAAGAGTTCCGGCGAGCACTCGCCCTCACCTCGGGCCTCAGCCGTTGCTGTCGTTTATGCCGACTGGCAGCGAGCGGCTGCTCCGTCTCGGCACGCGATTCTGGATGCAGTCGCTGCTGCGATCTCAGATGCCGATCCGGACCAGCCCCGGTTCGTCGGCGTCCTCATCGACACGTTCGACAAGTCGTCCGGCGGGTTGCTCGACTGCCTGAGCGTCACCGAACTCGAAGACTTCGCCGACCGATTGCGAACCCTTAGCGCCGATGGACCTCGGCTGTTTCTCGCTCTGGCGGGCAAGCTGTCGAGTGCCGACCTGAGCCGGCTGGTCACGATTCGGCCCGACGTGATCGCCGTCCGTTCCGCCGCCTGTCGGAATCACGATCGGCAGGCGAGCGTCGACGCGGAAGTAACTCGCCGGTTTCGAGCGGAACTGCAGAACTGCTTCGGCGAGGTTTCGACCGAGCCGTCAGAGCTGCTCGCGACGGAGCGTGCCTGATGGCGACTCCTGCCCCGGACATCGCTTCGCCGAGCAGCGAAGATCCGCCGTCGATTTACCGCGACCGGTCGTTCTGGGGCCTGACGATCAGCCAGTTTCTCGGCGCGTTCAACGACAACCTG
>JAPOLP010000981.1 GCA_029977045.1 Planctomycetota bacterium | reverse complement strand
TGGAGCTTTCGACGTCAGTGTCAACGCGTCTGATCCCAATGGCGACACCGTCACACTTTCAGCTGCACTGGCAAACAGCAGCACGGCGGCCAGCGTTGTCTTTGACGGCTCGATCCTGACAGTCACGCCGAGTGATGGATTTGTCGGACAATTCGAGGTTCTGGTGACGGCGTTTGACGGAGAACTGTCGACTCAGACTTCGTTTACTGTCACGGTCGAATCATCGCTCGATGTGGGCTTCGACTCCGGCAAGGGACTGCTGACGATCCGACTGAAGACGCCGGGGTCGCTGTCGGTCAGCGTCGACTCCGGGAACATCGTTCTGACGAATGACGGTCTCGTTCAGACGGTTTCCGGTGTAGCTCCAGGCGACGTCACCCGTCTTGTCGTTTACGGCACTGATGGCGATGACACGATCGATCTGAGCCCGGTGACGTCCGCGGGCTTTCCTCAACTGCAAGCCGTCACTGTTTTCGGACTCGATGGCAATGACAACCTGACGGGCTCGGAACTGGGCGATCTCATTCTGGCGGGTCCGGGAAATGACACGGTTGATGGCGGAGACGGCAGCGACCGGATTTCCGGCGAAGACGGCAACGATCAACTGTATGGCGGTCGCGACACCGATCGTCTCACTGGCGGCGACGGCGACGATCTGATCTCTGGCGGCGAGGACAACGATCAGCTCATCGGCGGCAATGGCAACGATACGCTGAACGGCGGGGCGGGAAACGACATCGGGAATGGAGGCTCTGGTACCGACCTGTTGAATGGCGATGCCGGCAATGACCGCCTGAGGGGCGGCGACGACAACGACACAATCGATGGCGGAGACGGAAACGATGCCCTGTACGGCGACGCAGGCCACGACCTGATACGAGGCGGAGACGGCAACGACCGGCTGCGAGGAAACCTGGGGAACGACACCGTCGATGGTGGAGCAGGCAACGACCGTCTGTATGGCGGCGGTGGCAACGATGTCCTGTCCGGCGCCGAAGGCCGGGATCGCCTGTACGGGCAGAGCGGACATGACACACTGCTGGGAGGCGACGGCAATGACATTCTCGTCGGCGGCAACGGCAACGATCACCTGGATGGAAATCGAGGAAGAGACCAGGTCATCAGCGGCTCGGGACTGGATGTGATTTCCCTGGAGAACGCGCGCGGAGACCGTCTGGCCGGAGACAACTATCAGACCGTCAGCTCGCTGGAACTTTCGGCAACTCTGCAAAGCGTGCTGGACCTCGTCTGATCTTGCCTGTCAGGCCAGCCGCTTCGAGAGGCGACTCGCAATTCTCCACTTCGTCGGACATTAGAGATTTTCAGTTGAGTCAGCGGAAATCTCGAAGTCGACGCGAGCACTCGGCGCAGTTTGCCTCGCCGCCTGTTGCGAGCGGCCTTGTGCTGCCGAGCCGGGTCAGATACATCCCGTAGTCGTTGACGCAGCACGCTTCCTGACCGGCAAAACGCCGACGCACGGGATCTCACCTCGCCGCAGTCCCTCAGTGATGCACCAGCGACTGATCCGATTACGTGGAGTTTGCGGGTTGTGCATCCGATACAGAGACCAGGGGAATCCGGTCTGCGTTCGCCTTCTCCACTTGCGACAGCACTTTTCCGCCGCCGGTTACGCGAACTGCAGGCCACCAGTCAAGCAGTCGGGCTGCCGAGAAGACGGATCGAACGATGTGGAAACTGCTTCGGAACATTCACCGCATTCGACGCGATGGGCTTCGCGCCGAACCGGTTGCCCGAAAGAACAGCCGTTCTGCTGCTTCCGCAGTGCTGCCTGTAAACTCCCGCGTGGCGATCGTGGCGGAAGAAGTCGAGCCGCGAGTCCTGCTCTCAGCAGCGGGTCCCTCTGACGACTACCTGGCCTGGCGGAACGAATCGTTTTCGATTGACGCCGTCGCCGTAACGTCGGACACGGCAACTGGCCAGTCGAGTGACGTCAGCGCTGACGACACTCAGTCGAGTGCACTGATCGGTCTTGATGGCGTATTCGCCACGACGGATTTCCGGGGCACTGGATACTCGGTCGCGGTCATCGACACCGGCATCGACTACAACCACTCATCTCTTGGCGACGGGTGGGGCAATCGAGTTCTGGGCGGGTACGACTTCGTCGACGACGACGACGACCCGATGGATGAGAACGGCCACGGGACCCACGTGGCCGGAATCATCGGCAGCAGCGATGAGACTTACCGTGGCATCGCTCCCGACGTGAATCTCATTGCCCTGCGAGTCCTCGATCAGAACGGCAACGGATCGTTTGGCGATGTCGAGGACGCGCTGCAATGGGTGATCAGCCATCAGAGCGAATACAACATCGTCGCCGTGAACATGTCGATGGGCGAGGGCAACTACACCGCGAACCCCTTCACGTTCCTCGACGATGAATTCGAGACACTGCTCGGCCAGGGCGTGTTTCTGGCGGGATCGTCGGGCAACGGGTTCTACTCGAACGACAGCGAGCAGGGACTCGGCTATCCGGCCATCAGCCCACAGACGGTATCTGTGGGAGCAGTCTGGGATGCGAACTCCGGTTCCGTGTTCTGGTCGTCGGGAGCCCGCGACTTCTCGGCCGCTCCCGACCGCGTCGCCAGCTTCACGCAGCGCAGCTCGTCGCTCGATCTCCTGGCACCTGGAGTGTTCGTCACCAGCACGCGTCTGGGAGGCGGATTCTCGACGAAGTCAGGTACCTCGATGGCCGTTCCGATGGTTGCCGGCGCTGCCGCCTTGCTGCATCAGGCGGCAGTCGAAACCGGACATGCGGACCTGGCCAATCAGTCGTCGCTGCTCAGCCTGATGCAAACCACGGGTGTCGAC
>JAPOLP010001013.1 GCA_029977045.1 Planctomycetota bacterium | reverse complement strand
CACGATGTCGTACTGCTTGCCCCGCAGCGCCTGCGGCCACAGTGTCGACGTCTTGACGCATGGCATTCCGGGATTCTCGAAGATGAACGGCAGGCTTTTGCCACAATCCACATGCCACTGCACGTCTCCATCGAGCAGCGACGGAACCGTGTCCCACGTCAACGAGTTGCCGATCAGGTAGACGCTCTTCGGCGAGCTACCGTCTGCGGCGGCCTCTTCGCCGGACAGCGTACGCATCACAGAAAGTGAGGAGACTGCAACGAGCAGCATCAGGAGGAGACGACGATTCGTCATTTGACCATCACTTGCTGGAAAGGTGAAATGGAGAACGGCAAGCAGCTCAGACATTGAAACACCGTGGCACCGACAACCGCAGTGAGCCCCCCGACTGGCACTCGATCGCTCAGAATCGGCAGCTTACTCGCGGACCTGCTTAACGAGCTTGTGGACGGTTTCGGCGATCCTGTCTTCAATGTCGCCTCGCCAGCGGAATGCCGGGCGACCGTATTCGTAGAGGTTGTATCCGCCCTCGTAGCCGCCTTCTTCCCAGACTCGGCGCGACGGGATGTACGAGATCATGTCGTCAGCGTAGCCGCAGACCCAGGTGCCGGGGCCGAATTCGAGTTTGAAACGCAGGGCGTAGTCGACGACGGTTTCCGCCCCCATGCCGATGACGAGCATCTCCTTGCCGAGTTGCCACGCGTGGACGGGATACGGGTAGGCCGCTTCAAACTTGTGGCCGTCGTCCAGCTTCTTCAGCAGGCGGACAGCCCAGCGGGCTCGCAGCGCGTTCGAGTCCTCGGTCAGCTTTACCAGTTCCTCACGCGTGACAACGTTGAGGTAGGACAGGTCGACAATCTCAAACGCAGTACGGATCCCTGGAGTGACCAGGTTCAGTGGCTGCTGCTTCTCAAGAACCTCTTCGACAGCGACAGCCAGCATGTGGCCGTACTTCTCACACAGTTCGACTTTCCGACGCGGCAGTGGGTTCTGATCGCCGCCGCATGTGTTGACGAACATCGCCGTCGCACCGGGGTACTTTTCCTCGATTTCGATCTGCGCGAAGCCGGGGTAGTCACCGCACCACTGCCGGAAGCTCAGCGTTGTTGGATGGCAGGCATAGCCGAACAGGATGGCTTCCAGCTTGCCGTCCGGACGAGTCACGGTCAGGACCGGGACGGAATGGTCGACCGGCCCGAGCAGTTCTTCGCCGCGAGCGATCAGGTTGGGCACGTCGGCTTCCCGGTTGTTTCGACGATTGACGGCGAAGGTCGTCCTGCCCATGCCGGTCTGCAGCCGGGCAGGGGAGAGCTGGCTCAGAGCCTTGCCGACCAGCTCGACCGTGCGTGTCACCATCCGGTCGGTGTACTCGCTGACGAGCTGTTCCTGCTGGTCTTCGACGGGGTAGTAGTCAATCAGGTCGTCGCCGAGTCTTGGCCCACAGTGATTGTGCGAGAACGTGAACATCACGTGCTGACGCTGGAGTCCGTGCTTCTCTGCAAGCTGCGCGAAGACGCGATCACTCATGACTTTTGGAACGCCCTGGAAGTCGCTCGTGATCATCACGACATGATTTCCAGCTCCGTCGTCCAGAGCCAAAGCCTTCATCCAGAGATCGTGAATCTTCCCCTCAGCCGATCGCTTCGTTCCATAGCCGGCCAGCCAGACGTCTGTCTCAGGAGTGATGACCGCCCTGGCGACACCGGCCTTCCACTCGGCAGCGTCGGTTCTGCCAGAGCCGACCGACGCAACGATCAGCAACAGCAGCGTCCAGCGAACACGCGATCGGCCATTTCTCATGGGTTTGTCCTTTCTGAGAACACTCAGAGTTGATGCTGGATTTGTTTTACCACAGAGGCACCGAGGGCACAGAGAGGTCAATTAGAAACTCTGTGTTCTCTGTGCCTCTGTGGTGATCTTCAGGCCGGAGTTATCTGCCCCAGTTCTCTGGAAGCTGAAGTGACCAGACCTCGCTGCTCAACGGCTGGGCGTGTCCTCCGAGTACCCAGATGCGATCCTGAAGGACCAGTGCGGAGTGTTCGTGGCGTTCCTTCCAGATCGTCTTCGACTGCAGCTGTTTCCAGTCTCGACCGTTCTTCGAGTACCAGACGTCGCTCCAGTTCGTCGACGGATTGTTCGACCAGCCGCCGAGTACCCACATGTGGTCGCGATACACCACCGACGAAAACCATAGCCGGGCGTGCCACGGAGCCGCTTCAGTTTCCTGCCGCCAGTTGACGCCGTCAGCGGAACTCCAGACGTCGTTCGTGGCCTGATACTCGGGCACGTAATTGCCGCCACCGAAAACGTAGATGCGGTCGTTAAGCACCGCGGCCTGATGGTAAGCCCGAGGGGACCAGCCTGCGTTTTCAGTAACGCGAGTCCAGGTGCGTCCGTCCTCCGACGACCAGACGTCGTTCTTCAGGCTGCTCTGGTCACCGAAGTAGTAGTTCTCGGTTCCGCCCAGCAGCCACATCTTTCCATTGAAGGTCACCAGAGCAGAGGCAACCCGGGGCGTCCAGCCGGCGTTGTCCGTCGCCTGCTCCCATTCTACGCCATCAGTCGACGACCACACCTGGTTGCTCGCCGAGTGGCCTTTCAGCCGTCCGTTGTACCAGCCGCCCATGAACCACATGCGGTCTTTGAACACGACCGACATCGACAGGT
>JAPOLP010001101.1 GCA_029977045.1 Planctomycetota bacterium | reverse complement strand
TCCGCGTCGCTCAGCGTTTCCGGTTCCGGTCGAGCGGTCTTTGCTCCCTGAGTGATCCACTGTTCGATCAGCTTCAGCTCGGCAGGCGTAACCTTTTTCGATTCGTCTTCAACCGGCGGCATTTCGCCGGAGCGGATGCGTTCGACGAGCGGACTCTTGCCGGGCTTGCCAGGAATGATTGCCGGCCCGGATTCGCCGCCTTTTTCGAGAAACCGTCGCAGCCGGACGTCGAGGTTCCCTTCGACCTCTTCTTCCTCGCCATGACAGTGGAAACAGCGGGCCTTGAGGATCGGTCGGATGTCGCGCTCGAACGTCAGCTCGGTCGGTGATTTCTCAGCCGGGGCTGCGTCTTCGGCGCGAGTCGCGATGGCTGCAAGACAGCAAACAAAGAGAAGTGCAAAGCAGGGAACGAACCGACGCATGGCGGCGCTCCGATTGTTGAGGCAGGACAGCGACCAGTGAGATGGCCGCTCGAACAGGCGGGAAGACGACGGTGAGACCCGTCAGCGTCTCCGATTCGGCCCGGACACGTCAACCGAATCTGATGAGTTGTGCGGCCTTTGGCGGGCATAAGTCGAGTGGATGCCGGAGATTACTGGCAGGTCGCGTGAGTCTCGGCGTAATTGCCGGTAGATTGGCACCGGCGAATGGGACACGGACCGCAGTGGTTCGGGTCTCGATGTTCAACTCACTCTGACGGAGGCAGTCATGATGAAACTTCGCACGCTGCTGCTGGGCCTGAGCGTTGCCGCTCTGCTGGGCTCGCAGTCGTTCGGTGCCGATCTGAAGAAGGGGGACAAGGCTCCCGACTTCGAACTGAAAGGCACGGACGGCAAGACCTACAAACTGTCCGACTTTAAAGACAAGAAGGCGGTGCTGATCGCCTGGTACCCCAAAGCCCTGACCGGTGGCTGAACGGCCGAATGCAAGTCGCTCCGTGAGAGCGGCAAGGCCCTGAAGGAATTCAACATCGCTTACTTTGGAGCAAGCTGCGACACCGTCGAGTTGAACACGGAATTCGCCAAAAAGCTCGAACTCGACTATCCACTGCTGAGCGACACGACGAAGAAGGTGGCCGAAGAGTACGGAGTCGTCCATGAAGGGCGAGCCGTCCCGGAACGCTGGACTTTCATCATCGGCAAGGACGGGAAGATCCTGCACATCGAGAAGAAGGTCACCACCAAAGATCACGGTCCTCAGGTGCTGAAGACGCTCGAAGAACTGGGCGTTGAGAAAGCAAAGAAAGACTGAGTTACTTTCGTAGCTCTCTGAATTTCGACGCTGGTGCGAGACTCGTCCTCGCGCCAGCGTTTTCTGTTTTCGGATTCGGTGGTCAGTCAACGCGCCTGCCGTTCATGGAATGCGCGACACCGGTGGGTGGCTGGGGTCGAGTGCAGCGAGCCCCCAGTGTTCCTGGATTGGCCCAGTCACAAATTGCAGTCTGGGGGCTCGTCGCTCGTTCTTCGCTCCGCGACCCCAGCCACCCAACGAAACTCTGCGCGATTTTCGCTACGTGTTTAGTCTTCGGTTTTCGCGAACATCGAATGCGGCACGCCGATGTCGATGACGCGAACCTCGCCAGTGAGGGCTGCCGCGGCAGGATTCTCGAAGCCCTGTTTGCAGGCGACGAAGGTCGCCGTGAAGTCGGCGTTGACGGCTAGTGGCGACGCTGTGTCGACCGGTTTGCCGGTGTCGCAGTCGAGACCGCTGGGCAGGTCGATCGCGAAGACTCGGGCAGACGCTTCGTTGATCGCTGCGATGATTGCTGGAAACGGTTGCCGCAGTGAGCCGCGCGTTCCCGTCCCGAGCAGCGAGTCGATTAGCCAGTCAGCCGACTTAATCTGCGAACGCCAGCCGTCGTCAGCAACGGCATCTTTGATAACGCGGACAGGCGTGCCGGCGCGTTCGAGGACTCGCCAGTTGATCGCGGCGTCGCCTCGCAGCGATTCCGGATCGGCAAACAGCAGCACGAGTACGTCGAGGCCGCGATTTTCAAGATGCCTCGCGATGACGAACCCGTAACCGCCGTTGTTGCCTCGCCCGGCGCAGATGACGACTCGACCGGAAACGTCCAGTTCGATTAGCCAGTCGACGCAGCCGCGAGCGGCGTTTTCCATCAACACGACACCGGGCAGGCCGAACTCTTCAATCGCCCGCCGATCAACGTCTCGGACTTCCTCGCGTGACATCGTTTGAGGGATCATTGCTTCTCCGGTGACCGGATTGAGTTTTCATTCGGACGGTGAAACCTCAGATTGTCCGGCGATCTTAGAGGCTGACAAAGAAC
>JAPOLP010001050.1 GCA_029977045.1 Planctomycetota bacterium | reverse complement strand
GGATCGGCCTGCTGCATCGCGGTTCGGTATCGCCCGGCGACGTCACCGTCAAAATGGCCAGCGACACCCGCGAGTACAAATATCTGGTCCGCCTGGAATGGTGTACGCCGTGCGACAACGGTATGTTCATGAGCGGCGGCCGCTTCCTCGGCAAGCTCGACGAGTAGTTGCTGGCGAGTTCGTGTTGCCGCGATTTTTGCGTCTCCGGTAGACTCGGCCCGGTTTGGAAATCGGAGTCCGTCTGCGCCGTCGTCCCGCTGAACTTCCTGCCGCAGAACCACTGTTCTGCAGGCCGGAATCGCGACGGGCAGTTCTCAGGGATTGAGACACAAAATGCCCCGCAACGTTGTCATCGTCGGTCCGCCTCGCTCGGGTACGAGCCTCACGTCGGACATCTTTGCTCGGCAGAGCTACTTCACCGGCAAGCCCGTCATGGAGGGCGACGATTACAACCCGTTCGGCTACTACGAAGCCGAAGACGTCATCGAAGCGAACGTGGGCGTGTTCAAGGCTGACGGGTTCGAGCATCACAACACCTGGAAGTTCGACGCGATCACGGAAGCGCAGATCGCCGCTTTGAACGAGCTTGAGCCGCGAGACGCCGACCGCGAACTGCTCGCCCGCTGGAACGGGAATTCTCCCTGGATGTGGAAAGACCCGCGGTTTTCAATCTCGCTGGGTTACTGGGCGAAGCTGCTCGACTGGAATTCGACCGGTGTCATTCTGACGCTGCGCGATGCGGAAGACGTTTACTGGAGCTGGCGTCGTAAGGGCTGGGCTGAAGCTGGTCGCGAGGCTCACGACGCAGCGATCGCCCGCATCGAACAGCACGCGAACACAGCTCGTGAAACGGTCGAGCGGCTTGGCGTGCCGCACATCGCGATCGAGTACTCCGAGTACAAAGAGTGCCCGGACGCCGTCGCGGCTCGAATCAGTGAATTTGTCGGGTTGCAGCTAACGGTCGCTGATCTGAATTTTCATTCGGAACTCGATCACAGCTCAGGGCACAGCCGGCTGGCCGGTCACGTCCGGATTCTGCTGCGGAAGCTGCCTCGCGGCCCGCTGAAAAAACTCGCCGGAATGCTGCCTCGCCGGGTTCAGGCGGCGCTGCTGCCGGAACGAGGCTTTGTTGCGACGACGGACACTCAGCAGGAGCGTCGCGCTGCCTGATGTTTAGTGGGCCGCTGAGCCGCGGCTGCAGACAGATCATTCGAGTCGACCAGGGACGGTCATGCAGGGATTGACGCTACAGAAGCTGCTGGCATTCGCGGCCATCATGTTGATGCCGTGGGCAGCGCTGCGTCCGCTGGAAACGAGCTTCAGCTTTGGCGACATCCTGCTGGTCGCGGCTGTGGCGTTGAACGTCGGCCAGATCAAGCGGCTGTATGGCTGGCAGGTGCTCATGCTCTGCTCGCTGCCACTGATTCTGATTTCGCTGATCATGGACCCCGAAGGTTCGATCATTGAGTTTGTGCAGTCGCTGTACATCTTCGGGTTTGTGCTGCCGTTCGGCTGGGTGGCCTTCATCGGAATCCGGCCCCGGCATCTGGTGACGGCGCTGTTGCTTGCCCAGTCACTCAGCGCGATGTGCGCGGTGGCTCAGATTCTGGGCTTCGTCGATCAGATCGGCCGGCAGAGCATCTGGATGGTTTATGGAGCGACGCGTTCGGCCGGACTCGGTCTCAGCTGCAGTGCGTTGTGCATGTCGCTTTCGTCGATGTTTCCTCTGCTGCTCTACGTGAAGGGGCACCGACTGCGGCTGGCAATCTTTGTCGCTCTGATTCTGGGTATGGTGGCGACACTGGCCAAATCGATCGTGCTCGCCGTTCCGGGCATCGCCTGGTATCTAATCCGTGAACCGAAACGTCGCGGCGTCATCACGATGGGCTGCCTGACAGTTGGTTTGCTGATGGCTGTCGTCCTGGCCTTGTCGCCATTGCGGAACAAAGTCATTGATGTTTCGTCGTCGTTTCTGGAACGCGTCGAGCGAGTCAACAACTCGGTCTACGAACGCAGTTCGACGATCGAATACGCCCTGAGCTACATCCCGAGGACGTATCTGTTCGGGATGGGCTATGCCGGGACGAGCGATGAGCTGACGGCTCACCTGGGTAACACCGTTCACGTCTTCCATATCGGTGTGATTCTGATCGGCGGTATTCCGGCTGGTTTGCTGCATCACTGTGGAGCGATCGCTCTGGTCCTGCTGGCTCTGAGAGCCAACCACAAGCCGGCGGCTGCGCTGATGATTGCGCACTTCCTGGCGGTCTGTACGACGACTGTGCTGATGCTGAGCTTCCAGTACGTGCCGTACGTCATCTGCGCGGCGATCGCCGATTATCAGCTGCGACTCAACGCGCAGACGGAGCAACAGCAGCGAACCGTGCAGCGACGTCCGGTTGGCGGTCGGCGGCTTTCGCTGGGCGGCGACTCAGCCCTGCCCGCGATGCAGTAGCCCGGAGGGGACATCGTCATGCCTGACCTGCGTCTGCATCACGTTGGCTGTGCTGTC
>JAPOLP010001123.1 GCA_029977045.1 Planctomycetota bacterium | reverse complement strand
GGGGCCTACTTCTTCGGCTTCTTCCGATCAGCAAACAGCGGCAGGGCGTTGGACTCGGTCGCCCACGCAGTCCAGCGGTCGCTCAGGTTGGTGACGAGGTCCGGCTTGTCGGCGGCGAGGTTGTTGAGTTCGACGCGGTCGCGGCTCAGGTCGTACAGCTCCCAGGCGGCGGGGTTGGATGCGTTCTTTGTGACGAGCTTCCAGTCGCCGTCGCGGATGGCGGCGTGCTTTTCGTGTTCCCAGAACAGCGTGCGTGAGCGGGTTTCGTCCGGATTACGAAACGTCGGCAGCAGGCTTTCGCCTCGCAGAGCTTTGACAGCCTGGCCGTTGCGTTCGGTCGGGTAGTCGGCTCCGGCGATGTCGCACAGCGTGGCCATGATGTCGACGACGTGGCCGGGCTGGCTGGTCAGGCGGCCGCCATCGCGGATGACCTGCGGCCAGTGAGCGATCAGGGGCGTGGCGATGCCGCCTTCGTGGACCCAGCGTTTGTAGAGCCGGAATGGCGTGTTCGACGCGCACGCCCAGGCCTGTCCCTGGCTGACCGACCAGCCGGACTCCTTACGCCAGTCCGCGTAGTTGGCGATCCGGTTCTGCTCCCACTTCAGCCCGTACATGCCGTTCTCGGCCAAGCAGCCGTTGTCGGAGAGGAACAGGATCAGCGTGTTGTCGAGTTCGCCGAGGTCCTTCAGCTTGTGCACCAGCCGCCCGATGTTCTGGTCGAGCCGTTCGATCTGAGCCGCGTAGATCGCTCGGCGGAAGTCGAGTTCGCGGCGGTCGGACTCGCTGACGTTCTCCCACGGTTCGTTTTCAGACGGGCTCAGCGGTGTGTCGGACGCGACGATGCCGAGCTGCTTCATCCGAGCCAGCCGCTCCTCGCGCAGCCGGCCCCAGCCGCCGAGGTACTTGCCCTTGAAGTGAGCGATGTTTTCTTCCGGAGCTTCCAGCGGGAAATGCGGCGCGTTGTGGGCGAGGTACAGCAGGAACGGCTGATCGCGGTCGGCCTCGTCCAGAAACTTCAGCGCCCAGTCGGTGAAGACGTCCGTCGCGTACCACTCTTTGTCCGGATGCAGTGTGTTCGGTGGATTGGCGGTGGGCGGAATCGCGAGCTGCCCGTCGTGAAAGACCGGGCAGTTCGGCAGCACCTTGAAGTAGCTGTCGATGTGAATGTGGATGCCGTAGAAGTGCTCGAACCCGCGATCGGTCGGCCACTGCCCCGGCGCATGTCCGACGTGCCACTTGCCGGCCATCAGCGTCTGATACCCCGCCGGTCGCAGAGCCTCGGCAAACGTGACGCAGCGGTCGTTGAGGTATCCCAGATACCCGCGACCCCGGTTCTGATAAACCATGTGCCCGACCCCGGCCTCGTGCGAGTACACCCCGGTCAACAACGCCGCCCGCGTCGGACAGCACCGCGACGTGTTGTAAAACTGAGTAAACCGCAACCCACCCGCCGCCAGAGCATCGATATTCGGAGTCGGAATTTCACCGCCGAAACACCCGATGTCTGAGTACCCCATATCGTCCGCGAGAATGACGACGATATTCGGTCGTTCATTCGCGAAGGCGATCGCGGTCACGAAGAGGAGAGCGACAACGAAAGCACCGGTTCGAATCAGACTCAGCACTGGTACGAGGACCTTTGCGGCAAGAAGGATCATTCGTTCGGAAGACACTTTGCAGGGTGCGTCTTGACGCACCACCATCATCGCGTGGCGGACGGGTTCGACACTTGCGGCAAGGGAAATCATCCGTTCTGTCCGGATTGGTGCGTCAAGACACGCCCCCAACGGTGAATACGGCACAGCACCTGCCCGAACGTGTACCGCAAGCATCCAGTCTCAGCGCAATACGCAGCATCCTTGACCGAAGCAATCTCAGTGGATCAGTGCAGCCAGGCGATTCCATCATTCGATTCGGACTCGCCTCTCGCAATCGAACGAAAGCAAGTACATGTCGCGATGGGGCCGAAAAGAACTGACACCCAAGTCACTCATGGCGAAGTTGAGAGACTTGGACGATCACCAGTTTCATCTGAGGACGGCGATGCATGAATCTAGCCGTGACCCGGCATATTTCAAACATCTGGCAGCTACCCTAAGAACGTTGGTCTGCTTTTCGTCAGGGACAGAAGGGCTTCTTTGGCGTGT
>JAPOLP010000310.1 GCA_029977045.1 Planctomycetota bacterium | reverse complement strand
GTCCGGTTATGCCGATTAGTGAAGCAACGACAGCGGCGGCTCGTGACGTGCCACCGCGTATTTCCCGTTGCGAAGTGCGAGGATCACCGATGACGGAACAGGAACTGGCTCAGCAGCTCGATCAGTACTCGGACGAAGAACTGGCGACGATTCTCGAATTCGTCGAGCAACTCGGCAGCATCGAAGCCGCCCAGGCCGCGATTGACGCCTTGAGCGACCTCCGCAAAGCCGCCTGAGTCGGCGTCTGGCAGGTCTGATGTTGACCTCCCGGACCGATCAGGAATAAGGAGCGGATTGAAAGTGCGCTTCACGAGCCGCGTTCTCTGAACACGGCTCTTTTGCATTTCCGGGGCTCAGACGCAGCAGCCTCGTTTTATCTCTTTTCAGACGAAAACGACGTTCATGAGCGGACTGCTTTGGTCACATATCCCGGAAACTTCGACCCGCAAGGCTGACCTGGTCGCCACGGAACGGGCGAATCAGATCACGCACGGAGCGGCGAGCGTGCTCGCGCTGGTTGCAGCCATCGTGCTGGTCAACCGAGCCCTGTCGGGCGGCGGAAGCCCGCTGCTCATCTACGGTTGCCTCTGTTACGGCGTGTCGCAGTTTCTGGTCTATCTGTGCTCGACGCTGTCGCACAGTTACCTGAGCGGCATCCGCAAACACACCTATCGAACGCTCGATCAGATCAGCATCTTTCTGATGATCGCTGGCGGCTACACACCCGTCGGACTGTCCGTCTGCGGAGACTCGGGCGGAGTCTACGTCGTTATTGCCATGTGGACGTTGGCGCTGGCAGGGATCGCGACAAAGCTCTTCGTGAAGGGCATTCAGAACGTACCCGTGTGGTTCTATGTGGCCGTTGCCTGCCTGCCGATCTTCAACACGCAAACGCTGCTGAGCTGGTTCTCGACAGCCGGCCTGTACTGGATTCTCGCGGGCGGGGTCAGCTACATGATCGGCACGTACTTTCTGATTAACGATCAGAAAGGCCGCTACTTTCATCCTACGTGGCACCTGCTCGTCATCGGTGGAAGCACCTGCCACTTCGTGGTGATGTACTGCTACGTGGTGCCCGGCCTCACGGGTTCTGCCGCCTGAAGGTAGAGCGACTGCAGCGCCTCACAACCGCAACCGACCAGTCAGAACCTGTGCGTCTTTGACCAGACCTCGATCAGTGAGTGATTTCCCCCACTTGCAGAAGCAACGAGCGGGACACGCCGCCTGAAATCGGGAGGTGTATCCGCTGAACTGGCGAGTAAGCGGCGATTCTGCAAGGCATGATGGCATCGGCAACCTAGATTCAGAACGCAGGAATTCCTGTGCGTCGCCGCAGCATGGCAGTCGCTCAGTTTTACCCGGCGAGTCTGAAATCGAAGGTCATCGCAATGACTGCTACCAGTTCCATGGATCGCGTCCTCAAGTCACCGAATCTGCCCTCGGTTCCCGCCGTCGCTCTGCGGCTGCTCGAACTCAGCCGCGACCTGGAAACAAGCACGAAGGACATCGTCGAGACGATCAAGTCCGATCCCGCGCTCGCGGTCAAGATCCTGAAGTCAGCCAACTCGTCCTACTTCGGTTTCCGTTCGGAAATCAAGACGCTGGAACAGGCGGTCCCGATAATCGGCCGAACGGTGATCACGTCGCTGGCCCTCAGCTTTTCGCTGTCGAACGAAACTGTCAAAGACGGTCCGCTCAACGAGCTTTATCGCCAGTACTGGCTGAAATCGATCGTCATCGCGGCCGCCGCCGAGAAGCTTCCGCATCACGGTTCAGCCTCGCTCAGCAGCGAGCTGTTCATGGCCGGCCTGCTCGTCGATCTCGGCCAGCTTGCGATGTTGAAAACGCTGCGGTCTGAATATGCGTCCGTTCTCGAAGAGTCCGCCGAAACAGCTCGCCCGCTCTGTGAAATCGAACGAGAACACCTGGAGTTCACCCACGCCGAACTCGGTGCGGAACTCATGCGTCGCTGGAAGCTGCCGGGGTCGCTGAGCATCGCGACGGCGCACCACCACGCCAGTCCGGAAGAGATCGAGAAGCATTCCGGCGAAGACGGCGATCTGATCCGAGCCTTGGTCACGGCGTGTGCTGTCGGCGAATACTTCTGTTCTCCGCACACCGCTAAGGCGCTGACTTATCTCAAAACAGTGGCGGCGCAGTTTTATGACCTTAGCAGTGAGAACTTGAACGCGTACCTCGAACAGGTTGATCTGCGGATCAAAGAAGCTGCGGATCTCTTAAACACAACTACTGACGAGTTGCTGTCCCCGAGCGACCTGATGGCTCAGGCGATGGAACAGCTCGCCGAGATCTCCATCCAGGCGGATTTGCAGAAACGCGAAGCTGACTCGCTGACGCAGCGCATGGAGGAAGAGCGTCGCAAGCTGCAGGATCAAAACGAGAAGCTGCAGGAGCAGGTTTTCCGTGATCCGCTGACCGGTCTCTACAACCGCCGTTTCTTTGATGAAGCACTCGGTCACGAAATTAAGCGAGCGACCCGGCAGGGCAACGCGATCGGCGTTCTGTTTCTCGACGTCGACCACTTCAAGAGTCTGAACGACACGCACGGACACAAGTTCGGCGACACCGTGCTGATGCGAATCGGTGAGATTCTGCAGGACTGTGTCCGCTCCTCCGACATCGCAGCCCGTTACGGCGGCGAAGAGTTCGTCGTACTGGCGGTCGACACCTCGGAAGCCGGACTGAAGACATTCGCCGAACGCATCCGGCACTCCATTGAAGAAGAATATTTTCAGAATGGCGTGCAGGTTGTTCCCGTCACCGCGAGTGTCGGTGGTGTCGTCAGTGTCCATTCAGCGGAAGAAGACGGACTGCAGCACAGGCTGGTCGAATCGGCAGACGCCTCGATGTACGAATCGAAGCGTCGCGGACGAAACTGCATCACGCTGCAGTCGATGGCCAGCGAATTCGAACGCCGCATTTCGCAGCTCGCCACGGAAAACCGCTTCAGCAACTGGCTCGCGAAGAACAAAGTCATCGACCTGGCGTCGGTGGTGTTCCTCGTTCAGAAAGCTCGGCCCGAAGCAACGCACATCGGCGAACTGGCTCTCAAACACGGCTGGCTCGACCAGGCCTCTGTGCAGAAGGTTCTCGAAACGCAGAAGTCCACGCGCGAACGATTTGGCACCGTCGCCAATCGCCTGGGACTGCTCACCGATGTGCAACTTGGCTGCCTGCTGGCCGAACAGGCCGAGGATTCCGAAGTCCTTGCCAAGAGCCTCGTCGACTGTCAGTACATCCAGGATCACGAGATCGACCTGCTTCTGGAATGCTTCCAGCAGCAGCGGCGGCGGGCAATTCAGAACAGCCTCGTCGAACAGCCTCAAGCGACGACTGCGTCGTAATCGGCGCCTGGACGACTCCGTAAAGAGGCTGTCGTTGTCGAACCGTTACTTGCGTTTCGCCTTCTTTGCGGACTCTTCGTATTGCGGATTCGGCTGCGTTGGAATCGGAGCGTCGACCTGTTTTCGCCAGGCTTTCATGACTGCGTGCAGCTCTTCGAGCTTCTGCGGATCGCTCTTTGAACGATCGCGCGTTTCGCTGAGGTCGTCAGCCAGGTTGTAGAGTTCCAGCCGACCGCTCTCGAACCACTCGATCAGCTTCCAGTCCCCCTTGCGGATTGCTCCCGCTGGCGTGGTGCGAAACGGCCCGCCGTGAGGATCGCCGCTGCCCTGCAGGTAACAGGGAAAGTGCCAGAAGATCGCCTCGCGCTTGAGCTTCGCCGTGGGGTCGCGAAGTAGAGATGCGAACGACTCACCATCGAGCTGGCAACCCTCTGGTTGCTTCGTCCCGGTCAGTTCAAGCAGCGTCGGGTAGAAGTCGACGCCGATCACTGGCTCGGCACAGCGTGACCCAGGCTGCGTGACGCCCGGCAGGCGAACGATCAGCGGCTCGCGGATCCCGCCTTCGTAGAGCATTCCCTTGGCACCACGCAGCGGATGATTCGACGTCGCTCCACCGAAGCCGCCGTTGTCCGAGTAAAAGATGACCAGCGTGTCGTCAGTCAGCTTCAGTTCGTCGAGCTTCTTCAGAACCGCTCCGACGCTGTCATCGACGCTTTCGATCATCGCCGCGTACTTCGCGTTCTTCTGATGCTCGCCTGCCGTCTTCTTCTGGTACTTCGCCGTGACGTCGTCTTTGGCCTGAATCGGCGTATGGACGGCGTAGTGCGTCAGGTACAGAAAGAACGGACGTTCGCGGTTTTCGTCGATGAAGCTGCAGGCCTCGCGAGTCAGCGCGTCGGTCAGATAATCACCCGGCTTGTCGTTCGTCAGGTTCGGGTACTTGAACGGGCTGTGATATCCGCCACCGCTGGGGCTGCCCCACTCCTTCCCGGCAATGTTGACGTCGAACCCCTGCGTCGTCGGGTCGGCTCCAAGATGCCACTTGCCCATCGACGCCGACGTGTAGCCATTCGTCTTCAGAGTCTCGGCGATTGTGACGAACTCGTCCCCGAGAACGGTTTCGTTCTCGATTGGCTCCAGCTTCCGCTGTTTGTCATTGCCTCGTCGCGGATCACCGACCGTAAAGATGCCGTGACGAGGCGTGTACAGCCCGGACATCAGGCAGGCCCGGCTGGGAGCACAATTCGGAGCACACGCGTAGGCGTCAGTAAAGACGAGAGACCCAGCGGCAAGTCGGTCGATGTTCGGCGTCTCGTAAAAGTCGCTGCCCATGTAACCGAGGTCCGCCCAGCCGAGATCGTCAATGAAGAAAAAGACGATGTTCGGTTTCGCCGACCGTTCAGCCGCGACGACTGACGACGGCAACGATCCCAGCAGACTCCAGACAGTCAGACACAGCACGAAGAACAGACGCATCTCAGACCCTTCCGATTCGGCGAACTTAAACACAAAACACTTCAATCCCGCTCAAACTCCAGACTTATCCGTGTCGATCCGTGGCTCGCCAGCGCCGCGGTCCTCTGCAGTTGTATTCACCTTTTCCAGCCGTCGGCGATTCAGCGTCCGCCGCCGATCAACCGCCATCGCCAGAATCCCGAACACGATGATCAGCACAACTTCGACGCCGATCATCTGCAGGCCGTTCCGGTTGAGAAACTTCGACGCCGGAGACTCACTCGGGAACATCATCGAAACCGTCATCGACAGCACGGTGATCAGGAAGGCCGCGCTGCTGACAATCACCAGCTTGAACAATGGCTGTTCCGGTTCGTCCTTTCGAGCTTCCTCGACTGGAGTTTCGGCGGCGGGCGGCGGTTCCTGACTCATAGCTGACCTGATGAAAAGCAGACGGCGACGTTGCGGCGAGAGTTCAGCATTGTGGCAGAAACCGCCATGATTTCACGGCTGTCCGAAAAGTCGCTGATCGCTCCGCGATCGAAGCGCGGCTACGTGACAGCAATGATTTCCCGGTTAACACTGACGAGTTTGATGCCGCTTCAAACTGCGGCGTTTCGATCGCGGAGCGATCAACGACTCTGATTCCCCATTCGGTGAGGCTTCCCCATGATTCTCGACCTGTTCAAACTCGATGGCCGCGTTGCCATTGTTACAGGAGCCAGCCGCGGTATCGGCCAGGCTCTGGCCCTCGGCCTCGCTCAGGCGGGTGCCGACGTCGCCTGCATCACTCGCAGCGGCAACGCCGACGCGACACGGAACCTGGTCGAAGGCTGCGGTCGACGCTTCCTCGACATCGCAGCGGACCTCGGAGATCCCGACGGTCGAACCGGACTGGCACAGCGCGTGGTCGACGAACTCGGGCGGCTGGACATCCTCGTCAATAACGCCGGTGTCACGGGACGGCACAAGCCCGAGGATTACCCGGTCGACGACTGGCGTTACCTGATGGCGGTACACCTGCACGCCGCGTTTGACCTGTCCGTTCAGGCGGCTCCGTTCATGAAAGAGCACGGTCGAGGTCGGATCATCAACATCGGATCGCTGATGTCATTCCAGGGCGGCCTGCACATCTCCGCGTATGCTTCGGCTAAGCATGCACTGGCTGGACTGACGAAGTCACTCGCGACGAACTGGGCCGGCGAAGGCATCAATGTGAACTGCATCGCGCCAGGCTATATCGAAACCGAACTTGCCGGCCCGCTGCAGGACGACCCGGTTCGCGGCCCGCAGATTCTCGAACGTATCCCGCTCGGTCGCTGGGCACAGGCCGACGAACTCGCGGGCCTGTGCGTCTACCTGGCCAGCGACGCTTCCAGCTACATGCACGGCAGCGTCATCCCCATCGACGGCGGCTGGTTGTCGAGGTGACACGAATGAATGAAGGCTTCTGTTACGGTAAGATCGAAATCAGTTGTCTTCGATGATCTGCGTAAACTGCCGCTGCTCGGGAGTGGCCTGAATCAACTTGTGTATGGCCTCCGTTTTCCATGTGTGGCCGGTCCCTGAATCAATCCATACATGCTCGGCTTCGTATTTGTTCCTGATGGTCAGCTCGTGAATCCATTTGTCGCCTTCTGAGAAAGTCAGCCTCAGGGCATCAGCGGACAGACTGACTGTGTGAATTGCGAGCGGCCCGTCACCTGATCGGCGAATACTGAGACCCTCGGATCCATCGCTGATCACTAGCCAGAAACCGGTTTCATCTTCCCAGTGTCCGACCCAGTTCTGTCGAGTGAACGGAGACGTATCCCATTTTGAACCAGGCGATACTGTCTCCGCAGACATCTGCTTGACCGCTTCACGAACAACTTC
>JAPOLP010000297.1 GCA_029977045.1 Planctomycetota bacterium | reverse complement strand
TTTTCGGCAGGGCGGTCGCTGACGCAAAGGCGCGAAGACGCTAAGTCTCGCAAAGAAGTGCAAGTGGCGAGTGAGGTTCGCTGAGAACAGCTCGCAACTCTTTGCGTTTCTTTGCGGCTCTGTGACTTTGCGTCAGCGACCGCCCTGCCGAAAAGTCGCGGAGTTTTAGTGCATCTTGAATAGTCATGGAAACCGCCGGTTCATCCGTTCGCCCGCCCTGACACAGCCGGCAGGGAAAAAGACGACTCCCGTCGCAGCATCTGCTCATCCGCATTGATGAGTGCGCATCTGAGGCTGATGTCCGGTTCGCTGTGTCGCCCATAGATTCATGTGGATGGACGCAGATTTCCGGGCGAGCGAGGCACTCGGGGGCAAGAGGAGCTTGAATCCATCAGGGAATGCCGTTCAATCTCCGGGCTGGGCACTTATGGCCTCAATCAGGTAGTTGAGTTCGTCCTGCACTTCGTTCGGGTCATCGACCGTCGTCGCGACCCGGGTGACGACGGTGTGCCGGAACCGTTTCCGCAACCGGTGAACAGCGACCTTAAACGTTCCTTCCGACAGGTTCAGTTCGCGGGCCGCCTCAACGGTACTGTCGTGACTGGAAGGAGCGACCAGCCAGCGTTGCAGGATTTCGAAGCGGGCAAGTTCCCCGCTGGCTTCAGCCTCAGAGCGGAGTGTGTCGATCGCCTGCTGTACGACGGCGAGCGCCCATTCGCGGTCGAAGTACGCGTCGGGAGGGAACGCATCTGGTGCCGCGATCTCGATTCGACCGTTTCTGTGTTCGTCGTCAACTCGCGCCGACTCGCCAGACAACGACTGAAGCTGTTGCCTTCCTCCGCGTTTGAGTGCCAGATCCCGGTCGCGGACGTCTGACAGGAAATGCTTAACGGCTCCCAGCAGGTAACTGCGGAAGCGGCCACGCGTCTGGTCGGCCTGGTCGAGGCTGCCGCCCTCCAGCAACCGCGCAAAGAACGCGTGCGTCAGGTCGCGAGCATCTTCCGCTGGCACTGCATGTGATCGGTCGCAGGCCCGCCGCACGAACTGCTCGACCGGCCCGTAATACGTTTCGCACAACGCACGCAGCGCCTGTCGAGCCGCAGGAGAATTCCCCCGCGCCGCCACCACTTGAGTCCAGTGCGTTGTCTGAAATCGGTCTGACACCGGGCAGTCACTTTCTGAGTACACGTCTCGGCTACAAAGGGTTGGGAGTCAGGTGTAGTGAAACTCGCCAGGACTTTTGGTGTGTCCGTGCGCCGAAGCTCCTGGCGAGTTTCGCGACGACGTGAATATCAGCCCCTGTTCCGTGGGACGCGATCTTTTGCAAAACGTGCTCGCTGAATCAGTGCGACGGTTCGGTCGTCACTGCGATGGTTCATTGGCGTTGCCGCTTTCTGGCCGCTGGCGATCTCTTCGGTTCCAGCTTTCGACCGCGACCGCAACACCCAGAAACCCGAAGAAACCAAAGAAGCCAGAGAACCCCATCGCTCGCTCAAGACCGGGCACGAACGACAGAAAACACAGAAAACCCAGGTACCCTGGCTGGGCACATGACAGGAATCGTTTTCCCCACTTCGTGCGGATGCCCAGCCTGTCAGCGAGCGATCCGGAGACCGGCGTCTCGTCACGTGGTTCGGTACGACGGACTGACGGCGCATCGCCCATGTCTGTCGAGATGCGGCGCGAGCGTCGGCTGGTTCGAGAGATGAGGATCAGCATGAGAAGCGGAATGAATCCTGCCAGCAGCACGGCACCCACACCAACCAGCGGCAGCCAGCCCAGGCCGCTGGGGGAATCCGGAGTCGATCCCAGCGAACTGATCGAAAACATCGCGACGATCGGAAGCGCCGCAGGAATCGCCAGGAGTCCCAGGAACCAGACGAGGCTCCAGCGCGAACTTGCCGGCACGTTGAGCTGGTCTGCTGGTGTAGTGGCTGGGGGGCGACCGGTGGCAGCTTCTGTGGCGCGGAAAATCGTCTCGAACCAGTCGGCGACCACGTCATTGAAATGCGATGGCAGTCCAATGAGGCTTTCGTACGGTGAGAAGATCAACTGCCGCCGCTCGCCATCGACATCCCAGGTGACGCTGATGAAATCGAGGCCCGCCGGATTCACGAGTAACGGGTACCGACCGATGCTGAGATCGCGAATCGCGGACAGTGCGATGTCATAAGCGCGACGCCCCTGCGTGATCTTCAACCGATCATTTTCGAGCAGCATCTGCCCGCGGTTCAGCCACAGAGTCACTTGCCCGAAGAATGTCGAGAGCCGGCTCGGTGTTGTCACACAGCACTGGCAGAACTGCGACCGACGATGCACCGGAATTGCGACCGGCATTCGTCGATGCTCCGCAGGCGTTCTCACCACGGTTTCGACTTCGTGTCGGAAATCAGTCGCCGTGTGAAACCGCAATTCCGGGTTCTGGTCGAGTGCTCGCAGGACGATCTCGTCCAGTCGCACGTCGATCGCAACCCGGCGAGACGGTGGCTGCAGATCGGTATCGGGCAGCTCGCCAGTCAGCATTTCGTAAAGCACGACTCCCAGCGAGTAGATGTCCGCGCGATGATCGACTTCAGTCGGATGATCTCGCTGTTCGGGAGCCATGTAGCGCGGCGTGCCCAGCACCGAGTCCTGCGTGAGGTCGACATCCGACATCGCAGCGTTCTGATCTGACGGAAGATCGTCGTCGGAGTGCCTCAGCATCCGAGCGATGCCGAAGTCGGCGATCCTGATGCGTCCGTCTTTATCGAGCAGCAGGTTTTCCGGTTTGATATCGCGGTGCACGATGCCGCGGTCGTGCGCGAACTGCAGCGCCTCACAGATCGGCGGGACGATGGCCAGAGCCTGTTGCGGAGTCAGCCGTCCGGCCGCCATCGCCTGTCGCAGATTGACGCCGTCAACAAACTCCATCAGCAGGAAGTAGAACTCGCCGGCCCGCCCGAAATCATGGACGGTGACAATGCTGGGATGATTCACTTCGGCGAGGATCTTGCCTTCGCGTGAGAAGCGGTCGGCGAAGTCCGGATTGTCCGCGTGTTGCGGCGCCAGAATCTTCAACGCGACCAGCCGACCAAGCGACTTCTGCCGGGCTTTGTAGACGGCTCCCATGCCGCCGTGACCGATCAGTTCGATGATTTCCAGTTGCGAAAACTCGCCGACCAGTTCGTCCACGGATGGCGGCGTCCACGGTGCGTCGGGGATGCTGTCTGCGCCCGTCCCCAAAGCTGCCTGCTTGAGCAGACAGGCCGGGCAGATGCCGCTCGCCACCGCCGCATCCAGCAATGCGCCGCAACGCGGACACTTCGATTCGTCAGACGACTTTTCCTGCGGTGCGGACCTGGTGTTTTCAAGCCTCAGGCCAGACAGCAATCAGGGACAGGGACGCTCTCCCTTTACCTGAGGAATCTCGACCGGCCAGTTACTGAGAAAATCTCTGCGGCTCAAAAAAGTCGTGTCGAAGCAACGCTGCGCAAGTCGCAGGCGGACGAGTCTGTTGCTCAGAACACCTGCTGGATCGGATCTCCGGCGTGGCCGAAGTAGACGGGGCGGTTGGCGGGGGTGTAGATCGGGGAGTGCCGATCGATGCCCAGCTTTTCGTAGATCGTCGAGGCGTAGTTCTCGGGGGTGTAGGGCGATTCGGTGACGTAGCCGCCCTCGGCGTCGGACGAGCCGATGACCTGGCCGCCGGGCACGCCGGCTCCGGCCATTGCAATCGAGTAGGCGTTGATCCAGTGATCGCGGCCCTGGTAGCGGTTCAGTTTGGGAGTGCGTCCGAACTCGGAGACGAAGCAGACCAGCGTTTCGGCGAGCAGGCCGCGGTCTTCCATATCCTCGATCAGAGCCGCGAACGCCTGGTCGGTGCTGCCCATCATTGGCCAGGTGCCGATACCGTAACGGCCTCGACCGGCACCGCTCGCGCCGGGCAGATTGCACGTCGCCTTCGCATAGATGAAGTCGTGGTGGTCCCAGTTCAGGTTGCCGCCTTCCGGGTACGTCTCGTTGCGCGGCCAGCGGACGTCGACCGTCACAAAGCGGACTCCGGCTTCGATCAGTTTGCGACCGACCAGGTAACACGCTCCGCGATGTCCCTGCCCGTAGCGTTCTCGGGTCTGAGCCGATTCCGAGTTCAGATCGAACGCCGCCGAGACGCGGGCGCTCGAGAGCGTGTCGAACGCCTGCTCGTAAAAGCCGTCCATGCCGGCGACGGTTCGCTTCGACTGGCCACTGCTGGAACCTGTCGCGAGAAACGAGTTCTCGACGGCGGCCAGCAGGTCGCGGCGGCCTCGCAGACGATCGCTGGAGTTCTCGTCGCGCGGCATCAGATCGTTGACTCGCCAGTCAGGTGACGAGACATCGCTGCCGCCGGTCTTGAAGACTTTGAACGCTTCGCTGAGGAATCCCGTGCGAGCCTCTTTTGCCTGCTCGTGATTGCCAGGCACCATGACATACGGGGGCAGGTAGCTGCACTCGCTGCCGATCAACAGCGAGACGATCGAGCCCATGTCCGGCATCTCGACCGGGCCGCTGGGATGCTGGCCAGACAGTGCGTACTGAGTGCCCTTCGGATGCCCATCCGCCCCGCCTTTCGGATGGTGCATCGAGCGGATGACGCTCAACCGATCCGCAACGCGAGCGGTCTTCGCGAGCAGTTCGGTGAACTGCATTCCCGGAACGACGGTCGACACTGGTGCGTACGGACTGCGGTGATCGCTGACGACGTCCGGCTTTGGATCCCACGTATCGACGTGCGACAAGCCTCCCTGTTCCAGGACGACCAGAACATTCTTAGCGGCACTGGACCGATTCGACTTTGCGGCCACCGACTGAACCGCCAGCAGGTCAGCCAGCGAACAACCCAGCACGCCAGCCGAACCAATCTTTAACAGACGGCGACGATTCAGCTCGAAGGGGTGCATGGGCATGTCAGTTTCCAGACTCGAGGACGCAGAATCGGCGGGAAGGTCATTCAGGCGAGCGGGCCAGTCTGCAGAAGTCCCACCAGCCGGTCAACCTGCAATCAGGACCTCGTAGATATCTGATAAGTCCCGAAGTCGCGTCTGCCGTCCGTGTCCATCTGCGTGTATCTGCGGCTGAAACTCAGACTTGGAGTTGGCCGCAGATACACGCGGATAAACGCAGATGAGTTGTGGATGCTGGCCTGAGACTCCGAGCTGCTTGACGATTTGCCGGAACATGCGTTAGTGACTCGCCTTTGACGGCGGCGCGTTCGGCAGGGCGTCGAGGGTTCTCAGCGAGGCACGGTGGCGATGCGGTTTCTTCATGCGGCGGATATTCATCTCGACAGTCCCTTGCGCGGGCTGTCGCGGTATGAGGGTGCGCCGGAGGAAGAGATTCGGCAGGCGACTCGAAAGGCGCTGCAGAACCTGGTCGGGCTGGCGATTGATGAGCGGGTTGACCTGGTGCTGATCGCGGGCGACCTGTACGACGGCGACTGGCAGGATCACAACACCGGGCTGTTCTTCGGGGCTCAGATGGCCCGGCTGAACGATGCCGGCATCCCCGTGCTGATGATCCGCGGCAATCACGATGCGGCCAGCAAGATGTCGAAGTCTCTGCGGCTGCCGAAGAACGTAACGCTGTTCGAGCACGCTCGGCCAGAGACTGTGAGACTCGACGAACTGGGCGTCGCGATCCACGGGCAGTCGTTCGCGAAGCAGGCCGTCACGGAGAACATCGCGGCGAAGTATCCGGCGGCGGTGCCGGGACTGCTCAACATCGGACTGCTGCACACGTCGCTGACCGGGGCGGAGGGGCACGAGAATTACGCGCCGTGCTCGACCGACGATCTGCTGCGGCTGGAGTACGACTACTGGGCTCTGGGGCACGTTCACGAACGGCGGGTCGTCAACGAGGCGGGCGTCGGCATCGGACAGCCGCCGATCGTCTTCTCGGGAAACATTCAGGGGCGGCATATTCGTGAGACCGGTCCGCGTGGCTGCTACCTCGTCGATGTCGAACCCGGCCAGCCACCGACACTCGAGTTCCGACCGCTCGACGTCTTCCGCTGGGAATTCTGCTCGCTGACCGCCGCCGAAGAGGATTCGACCGACGACGTACTCGCAGTGTTTGAAGAACGGCTTGGCGAGATCGTTGACGAGGCAGACGGGCTGCCGCTGGCTGTTAGCGTTGAAGTTTCCGGTCGCTGTGTGGCGCACGCTGAGTTCGCGGCGCATCCTCAGCAGTGGCTGCAGGAGTTCCGCAACGCGGCGACGCAGTCCGGACACGGTCGCGTCTGGCTGGAGAAAGTCCGCTTCCGCACGCAGTCACCGCTGGCACTGAGCGAGCTGGCCGACGACGGACCACTGGAAGAACTCCGCGGACTGGTGAGCGAAGTTCGCGACTCCTCGGAGCAGCGTGCCCAGTTGCTGGCGTCGCTCGAACCGCTGCTGAAGAAGCTGCCGGCTGAGCTGACTCGCGGCGACGATGCGTTGCCGTTCTCGAATCCCGATACGACGGTCGACTGGTTAAACGAAGTGCTCGACAGTGTCGAACCGCTGCTGGTCGAGCATCTGCGCGGGGAGGGCCGGTCGTGAGAATCCGCCAGCTCAACCTGATCGCCTTCGGGCACTTCACCGGAGCTTCGATCCCGCTGAACCCGGGCGAGGCTGGTATCGACATTATCTATGGGCCAAATGAGGCCGGCAAAAGCACGACTTTGCGAGCGGTCCAGTGCCTGCTGTTCGGCTTCCCGGCTCGAACGCCTGACAATTTCAGACACCCGTACGGTAACCTTAGAGTTGGGGCAGTACTACAACTTGCTGATGGCACGCGACTCGGTATCACCC
>JAPOLP010000359.1 GCA_029977045.1 Planctomycetota bacterium | reverse complement strand
CCGAGCACGCTCGTCGCGATGCATCGGTTCGGCAGTCGTTCGCGACGGCATCGTCAACAGTGTTGGCACATCGACCTGCCACAGATCGAGAGCGGTCTGGTTCGCGTAGTTCAGCAGCGGGTCAGCCTGCGTCCCGTGCGACACGACAACGAACGGAGCGTTAAACAACCTCTCCGCCTGAGCTTCCGCGTCACCATCGCGGCTCAGCAGTTCCTCGCCAACAAAACGCGCGTACGAGTCCAGCAGAACCTGCGAATGCTCGACCCAGTTGTATTCAATCCATGTGGACATTGAGTGCTTGTGTCTCTCTTAAATCGTGCTGTGATTGACGGACAGACTGCAGCGCAAAGACGGTAAGTTGCAAAGTAACGCAAAGCCTCTGCGTTTCTTCGCGATCTCTGCGCCTTTGCGTTGAACGACCGCCTGGCTCCTGCCCCAAACGTTACGGCTTAACGATTGCCTGAGGATCGACGCGGATCTCGCCGGAGAAACCGTTGCCGGTCAGTTGAATCTTCTCGTTGCTGGAGTCGATCGCAATATCCGCGCCGCCGAGGCCGGTGCGGGAGACGCGGCAGTTAGAGATCGTTGTGTTAGACGTCTTCTGCAAAACGATGCCCGATCCGCAGTCAGTCAAGACCAGACCGTTCAGCGAGAAGCCCGAGCAGTGGTCGAGAATGATCGCTCCGGCGGGCGTGTCGAACTGGTGAATCGTCGAGCTGGCCAGAATGCAGTCGTCACAGTCGGTGAAGCGGATCGTGCCGGGGCGTTTGAACTGCCGCGGATTGAACGTGTTCCCGCTGACGACGACACGCTGGCTCTTCGAGACGACCAGGTTGTTCGGCTTGGGAGCGAAGAACGTGTTCGAGCTGATCGTGACATCGTGTGCGTAAGAAATCTCGATGTTCGTCGTCGTGTCGCTGATCACGTTGCCCGTGATCGCGACCGAGTCGATGTCGTAAATCTCTTTTCCCGCCAGGCGAATATTGGCTCCGCCAGGGGCCGTCGTCTTGTCTTCCGATCCCGAGTAATTCGCAGAGTGCTGAATCGTGCAGCCGGTGATCGAGACTTCCGCGACGGACTTCGACTTGTCGTCAGCCGACCCGGTCAGGTCGATCAGGATGTTGGCTGCCTTCGTCGGTGTTTCGTCGCCGGGCATGTTGCCTTCGATATCGCAGCCAGTGACCTGCAGGTTCCGGACGTTGCCATCGCGGACGACGATGCCGCCAGCTCGGTTGTACGAAATGTGCGAGTTGCTGACGTTGATCTGGTGCAGGCTGAGGTCGTCCAGATACAGCCCGACGCCCGAGTTCTCGTACAGGTGCGTGTTCGAGACGACGACGTTCCGGTTCCGCTCGACGAGATGAATTCCGTGGACACACCAGCGGACCGAGACGCGTTCGACGATCGCTCCGACCGTCTGAAACAGCTCGATGCCGCTGGCTTCAGCGTGCGCCCCGAGGATCTCGAAACCGGTCAGGATCGGCATCCGCTCGTTCCAGGTCGCAGGCTTGAACGACGTTGGCGACGCGGTTCCCTGATGAGTGCCTTTGAGTCGGATCGCCGGACCGGGGCCGTCCATCACGATCGTCGATCCGCCAATCGCCTTGATCGCCATCGCTCCGTGTTTCGCGAGATCGACTTCGAGCGTCTTCGTGATCCGGTAGACCGGTTCAATCAGCAGCAGGCTGCCGTGCTGATCATCGATCTTCTTCTGCAGCTCCGCCGTCCGATCCGGCAGCGAATCAAGATTCGGAATCTGCTCGCGAGTCCGGCTCCACTGCGCGGCAGCGGGAGTTGCGAGAGCGGTGAGGATTAACAGTGCGGCGAGGCAGCGCATGATTCGATCTCCGAGCGAGGTTGGACAATGCAAGGCGCGGAGTATCGACGCTCGGGCTGCGAATCGCCAATCGACGCGAGGTCAGGCGAGGTTCGCGTCTGAATCGAGAACCGCCGTCCGCGCATACATGTTCGGGATCGGCGGCTGGAAGAGGCCGACGTGATTGAACGGTGCGAGACGTTCCAGGCAGAGCAGTTCGAACGCCGAATCGCTTTCAGTTTCGAGCCGCGACTGCAGATCGGCGACGGCCTGCAGGAAACGATGGTCGTCTGCCAGAAACAGCGCCGTGGTCTCGTTTGACGCGTCGAGTCTCCGTCGTTCCCAGCTCGTCGCCGCTGCGAAGTAGCACATCGACCAGGCAACGAACTTCCGGAAGCTCCTCTGTCGCAATGCCGAATAGCAGCCGCTGACCAGCCGATCGATCAGCAGCAGTTCCGACCGAACCGTGTCAGCGTAGCTTTGCAATTCAGCTTCGAGCGTTTCACAGCCGCTTGCCAGGTTCCGAAGCAGAACTTCCGCGAGCCGTTCAACACCGCCGAGCGAATGAGCGATCCCCGAACTGTGTAGCGGATCGATGAACCCCGCCGCGTGAGGCAGCATCGCCCAGTCCGCACCTGCGATCCGACTCGCCAGCCGCTGCAGCCGACCAGTCCGGACGAGTCCGCCTTGCGGTGCGACGAGTGTCGTCGCTGTCAGAGCTTCACGCAGGTCTGGCAGCGTTTTGAGATGAGACTCAAATTCCGTCTCAGCAGCGAGTTCGCTCGCGGGATTCGATTCGGCGTCAAGAACCAGTCCGACGCTGGTGACGTCGCTGTCAAAACGCAGCCACCACATCCAGCCGCTCGGAATCAGGTGGTGCAGCGCCGAGCTGTCGCAGTCGAACGGGTGATCCGTCGTCGCGGAGCTGGCCTTCGCGGAAAGCACGCTCGACCAGCGAGGCAGGTCGGTGAAGTGCCCGAAGATTGCTCGCGAGTTCGTCTGCAGGAGGTGCGAATCGTCGGCGATCTGCAAGTGCTGGCTGAGCAACCCGCCCGCTCCGGTTCCGTCGACCAGAAACCGGCAGCGAATCTCGACGGGGCCTTCTGGCGTCTGACAGTCGAGCCGCCAGCCGGGTGAGAGTGCCGTCAGCGTTTTGATGCCTGTTGCCTCGAACGCTGAGACGCCTTCCCCGCAGGCCCGCTTGAGCAGAAACTCGTCGACTTCGCTACGCAGCCACTGCGTGTCGGAGACCTCGTCACTGGAACTCGCCGCGACCAACAGCTCGTTCTGATGGTCGGACGTCGGTGAGAATTCGCGGTCTGCTTCGTGCCAGAAGTACGAGAAGCCGCGTTTGATCCCGCTCGTCAGGTTCGGATAGGTCCGCTTCCAGGTGCCGTATTGAGAAAGCGGTTTCAGCCAGTCGAGGCCGTACCGGTCGGCGAGATCCCGCAGAATCAGGTTTGCCGTTGGCGTTGATGACTCGCCGATCGCGAACCTCGGATGCCGGACTCGATCGATCAGAGCGACACGCAGCCCATTCCGCTGCAGAATTGCCGACAGAATACTGCCGGCAAACCCGCTTCCTGCGATTGCAACGTCGACGTCCAGTCGAGACATGGGATTACTCGGTGCGAGAAGAAACTCGAATGCCCACGCAGTCTGGCGCCCCAGAGAAGCCTCCCGCCAGTTACCGGGTCGGCGTTATTCTCCCGCGACTTGCTGACCCTCACCCGGCCCCTTTTGAGAACTGCCATGCCGGACATCATCTATCGCCACGTCGATTTTCACGACCTCGACCAGCTCGCCGAGTTCATCGAGCCGTTTGTCGCCGTCGGCAAGCTACTGCCTCGAACGCGGGACGAACTCGAAGAACTGGTGCGTAACGGATTTCTCGCGGAGATCGACGGCGAGATCGTCGGCTTTGCGGCGCTCGAGGTTTACTCGCGAAAGCTCAGCGAAATCCGCAGTCTGGCCGTTGCTCAGCGGCTGCAGGGAACCGGCATCGGCCGCGAACTGGTCCGCATGTGCGTCGACCGGGCGAAGGAACTCAACGTTCTGGAAGTGATGGCCATCACGTCGTCCGAAGAGTTCTTCAGAAACTGTGGCTTCGACTTCACGCTGCCCGGCGAAAAGAAGGCGCTCTTCATTCAGACCCGCGACTGAATTGCAGCCAGCCAACTGCAACCGCTTCTTTGCCTCGTCGACGCCTACGGTACCCAGTCAATCACTGTTCCGTCGTCGATGCCGGCAGCGGCTCGTAGAGCGGCCAGAGCCAGCTGATACTCGAGGTTCGCGTCGACTTCCGTGCCAGCTGCCTCGGCGGCCTGTTCTTCGCGAAGGGCGACGGACAGCAGATTGGATTCACCGGCGGCGAGTTTTTCGCGTTCGACGCCAGCCATGAACTCGGCGAGTTGCTGAGCCTCTGCCGTTCGCTGGACTCGTTCGTAAGCTGCCGTCAGCGCGGCAAACGCGATGTCGATTTCCGTGCGGATTTTGTCTGTCGTTAGTCGTTGCTTGTGAGCGATCTGCGAGCGTTTGGCTTCCAGCGACGCCAGCTTGCCGCGAGCTTTGCGGCGTTGTAGCGGCACATCGACAAGGACGGCGGCTTCCAGCTCAAACGGCGATTTGTCACGTTTGCTGCTGGTCGGTGCGCCGACGTCCTGAGCACCAACAAGGATCGCGTCAACGTTCGGCTGCAGATCGTTTTCTGACTCGGCGATCTCGACGTCGACGCGTTCTATCGACAGGTCGAGTTCGCGCAGTTCCGGTCGCGTCTGCAGTGCAACCTGCGTAAGACGCGAGCGAATCTCGTCAAGAGGCTCTTCAATCGACGGAAACTCGGGGAGCTGCGACGAAGCTGGGGTGAGCGGTTCGCCTGTCGAAGTTCTCAGGTAGATCGAAAGTTTCGCCGCGGTCTGCTGCAGCTTGCGTTGAGCGTCAATGAGCTTCGCTTCGCGCGAGAGTATCGAACGGCGGTTGTCCTGCAGGACGGGCGGCGGCTTCGCTCCGGTGCGGACTTCTTCCTTCAGGCCGTCGTTTCGTGTGGTGGCCAGTTGCAGAACCTGAGCTGCGATGGTTTCGCGTGCTCCGGCGGCGACCCAGTCCCAGTAGGCGTTGCTGGCAAATTGAACGGTCTCAATGACCGCTGTTCGGTACTGCGGATCGGCGGCTGAGTAATCAATCGCGGCCTTACGGAGTCCGGCACGGCGGTCATCGATGCCGACGTTCCTTGCCAGCGGTACGGACAGACCGGCTTTGAACTCGCCACCGTCGTTTGTCTGCCGCTCCTGGTACCACGGCTGAAATTCGCCGCGACCGATGCGGTAGCCACCGAAGACTTCGCCACCAAACATCAGCGGCTGCACAGCCCCGGCACTCTGACGATACGTCTCATAGAAACCGACAGGACCGTTCTCGCTGGCGGCTTTCAGCTTCAGGTCGAAGGCGCCCTCGGCCGACTGCAACTGTCCCTGAGCAACGTCGAATTGCAGCGCTGCCGCGCGAACCAGCGGAAACGTGTTCGTCACCGAATTCAGAACGTCGCTGAGCTGCAGAGTCTCGGCAGCGATCGGCTGCGGGTCGGCAGTCGGTTGTGCGTCGTCAACCGGCGGAACATCCACCTCGGCAGATGCCCGGCGGATTGTTGATTCTGAATTGTCATCCGACTCTGCCGAGTTCGGCGTGAAGTGGGCAGATACGACCGTTGCCTCAGTGTCGCCGTTTCGAAACCCAGGCACTGCGATAGCCCTGACGATCGACGAGGACTGACAGCCGGTCGCTGCAGCGGCCAGAGCGGCGATCAGTGCTGTGGTCAGAGATCGGGTCATCTTCAGTGCTCAGAATGCCGGTCGAACGGCTGACGATCGAGGAACCGTGTTGAGGAGCAGTTTCACTCTCCCGGATGGAAACGACGTTGGACGAAAGGCTGCGCAGTATCTGCCGGCGCATACTTTCCAGCACTTCCCTAATCGGCAGAACCAGCCTGATCGGCCAGCATTTTCAGCAGTCATCCATGAATCGGCTCAAGTTCGCCGGCTGGCGGTGAAGCCGGTTTCCTCCGGCCGGTCAACTACTTCTTCCCGCCTTTGTCCTTGCCGGACTTCGCGGGTTCTTCGAGCGAAACGACTGGCGGGAAGCCGTTCAGGCGGCGCCACATTTCGTAGCCGAGACCGACTTCGTCGAGCAGCACCCAGCCGTTTGCTCGCACGCCCTGGCGGAGAAACCGCTCGGACGGCCAGGCGGCGGCGTCAGAAGCCGGGCCGATAAGGACTCGGAACTGGCCTTTGCCGTTGTCTGTCGAGTCGACGGAGATCACTTCTCCACCGAATGTCCCAACCGCGACAGACGGCCAGCCAGCGAACTGCACCGCGGGCCAGCCTTCAAACTGCAGCCGCACGTGCCGGCCTGGCTCGACCAGTGGTGCATCGTTTCCGTCGAGCCAGATCTGG
>JAPOLP010000233.1 GCA_029977045.1 Planctomycetota bacterium | reverse complement strand
CAGCGAGTTGCCGTTCGCCCCCAGACAGTCCCAGCGATGCTGGTACGTCATGATGAAGAGAATGTTCGGTCGGGAATCGCGAGACTTGTCCGTGTCCTGTGACCAGGCAGCTCGGCACACCAGCAGAACGAGGACGACGATGTGAACAGCAAACGTCTGCATTGAGGGGCTTCTCCGTCGTCGTCACTTCACCGTCTGAGGCCGCGTAACCAATCCGTTTCAGACTGGCAGCGGCAGGCTGACTTCGGAGCCGGAAGCGACTGAGATCTGGCCGGCTTCCAGGATCTCCTGGACGTCGCGGCAGACGCGGTCCTGGCAGAGTGACAGGAAGGGCTCGCCGGTGCGGATGCCGTGCAGGAAGTGTGCGGCGGAGTCGGTCAGGTGCGGAGCTGCTGCGGGGACATCGACTTCCTGGCCGTCGGGGTGCTCTTCGGTCGCGAGGAACAGCTTTCCGCCGACGCGGGGTTCGAGCAGCAGTGTGCCTCGCGTTCCGTAAAACGCCGTCGTGTAGGCCGTCAGGTTGCCGATCTGTGTCCACGAACCTTCGGCGGTCGCCATGCCTCGCGGGTAAGTCATCACGAGCATCGCGTTGTCTTCGACGGTGATGTTTTCCTTGCAGAAGCGGCCAGTGATTCCAGTCACGCGGCTCGGTACCCCCATGACTGCTCGTGCCAGAACTGCTACGTAACAGCAGTAGTCCATCAGGGCGCCGCCGCCATTGAGCTGCTCGTCGAAGAGCCACTCGCAGAACTGTGGCGAGCATCCAAGTTCCGTCGGTCCCGCATGTGCAGCTCGGTACTTGACCTGCCAGACATCGCCGATCGTGCCGTCCGCTGCGAGTCGCAACGCGTGCTGGAGCTGCGGCCACCAGGCGAATGGCCAGTTGACCATGACGCGAACGTCGTTCTGCCGAGCCTCGGCGAGCAATCCGTCGGCTTCGTGCAGCGAACTGGCCATCGGCTTCTCAATGAGAACGTGCCGGCCAGACGCGGCGGCTTCGGCGGCGTACTGAGCGCCTTCGGAGTTGCTCGAAAAAACATAGACTGCGTCGACTTCCACCGAGTCGAGCAGCTCGAACGGATCCCTCAGGACCGGTCGATCGAACTGAGCGGCGAACTTTGTTTGTAGCTCCTCGTCGAAGTCCGCGGCGGCGACCAGTTCGGCATCGTCGCGAGCGACCAGCGTTTCGAGATTGCTCCACACATGATCGTGCGAGAGGCCGAGGACTCCGATGCGGATGCGGTCAGACACGGTGAGGCTCCTGATGGCTTTGGTCGTCGTTGCGCGTCGCAGCGAAAGTCACGCAGACTTTCGGTCGAGCGTGAAAAAAGAGCGATGTTGATTTACAGCTGCCGAAACTCTTTGCGAGTTTCGCGACAGATCAGCAGAGCTCACTACCGCGTCGAAATCGCCTGGGCGATTGGTCGCAGGACCTGGTCGACGACGCATTGTTCGATCAGCTCTTCACTGTGCTCGCGCAGAGATCGCAGCGTGTCGATGAATGTCGTGTCCGGGCCGAGGCTGCCGTACTGACGCAGCGTGAAATAGACGCTGATATTGTCTTCGGGGAAATCGCCGCGCCGGACCTGATAGGCATTCGTCCGCGTTTCGATCATGAGCCTCGCCTGGCGTCGGCAGGATTCGTCAAGTGCGATCGTCACGCACGGTTCGAAGTTCAGAACCTGGCCTCCGGGAATGTTGACGAACGACTCGTTCGACGGGCTGACGCCGAGGGCCTCTGCGACAAGCTGGTCGTGATTGCCGCGGTAGATAAAGTCGAAACCGACAAGATAGTCGAGCGCTTCGCAGTCGAGCTGGCTGACGGTGAGCATGTACGGGACGAGTTCGAGCACAAGTTCGTGCTGGGCCATCGAATCGTCGGCGTTGGTTGGATTCAGATGCCCGGAACAGATTCGCCGGGGCTCGATCGAGACCCAGCGCTGCTGGCCGTCTTCCTTATCTTCTTCCAGCACGAAGTCGCCGTTCTCACGCTGATAGAAATTCCGCATCGACGGATAGCTCTTCTGAAAGCGTTCCAGAAAGCTGAGCACCGTGTCACGGCCGCTCGGCAACTGCATCTCGGTGCAGAGATTCATGTTGCAGTAATAGTCGTCCGCGAGCTGCGAATAGAACATTCGGGGCCTCGTGATTCGGTGCCGTGACGAGTCAGAAATGCTCGCGAAGGGTTATTTCAGAAGAGATGTGGCCGCTACAGTTCCGAGCAGCGCGGCGGATTCTATCCCTGCCGCACAGCCCGGTCAAAAGGCCACCGACAGCTCAAACTCGACCGGTTCGCAATCCGATCGCGACAGAGGAAGTTCAGATGGCAATCAGTACTGCGGCACCAGTCAGCACGATCGCGGCAACCCTTGATGCGGATGTGTTCGAGACAAAGTTCGGCTGGTTCGGACTGCTTGGTCGCGAAGGCACGCTGCTGCGAGTCAGCATTGGGGACGCTACTCCCAACAATGCGCTGCTTCATCTGGCCAATGCCGAGAACGTTGCCGTTTCTGAAATGGAAGTGTCGGACTGGTATCCGGTGTTGCGCGAGCAGCTGATCGCTTACGCGGAAGGAGAGCCCGTCGAGTTCTGTGACGTCGAGCTTTCGTGGCCAAAGCCGCTGACGACTTTTCGACGTAGCGTGCTGTCCGTGACACGACGGATCCGTCGCGGCCAGACAAAGACATATGCCGAGATCGCCGCTGCAGCGGGTTCGCCGGGAGCGGCTCGCGCGGTTGGGACAGCAATGTCGAGTAACCGTTTCCCAATCGTCATCCCGTGCCATCGCGTTGTCGGTTCGGGCGGCGGGCTTGGCGGATTTACTTCGCCGCAGGGGACGAACCTCAAGCAGCGAATGCTCAACCTGGAAGCCGGAATCGACGACTGAATTCATCGCGATTCGTTGGCGAATTGCCGGACTGCTGCTTTCGATCGGCGGAACGCGGCTACTAGAATCCCGCCGCTGTCGGGTGATGTGACTGCCAGAAGATCGCAGAAACTCATTCGGGCGGCAGCGTTTTTAAAAGACCAGCGAATGCAGGCTCTGGCTGGATTGCAGATATGAATGTCGATTTCGTCCGCCCCAGTGTTTCCGACCTGATGCTCCACCTGTTTGAGCGTCCGCTGCATCCGGAGCTGTTTGAGGTCTGCCGCGAAGAGTCGATCGTGCAGCCGGAGTACAGCGCGCGGATTCGACTCTGTGACAGCGGACATCTGGTGACGTTTCAGACGGGCCGGACGGTCCTCACTGAAGTTCTCACGCGACGCGGCCAGCCTCTGCCGGAACGCAATGAGCGCATGAGCCGGGCACTGAAAGGCTGCCGTGACGAATCCGTCGAGCTGAACTCCCAGGTCAGGTACCACGTCAGTTTTCAGGTCGAGAAACTTGCCCCGGAAGTCTTTCTGACGCTGCACGAGGAACTGTTGCTCGACTGCCAGCACGCCCCGATCGCACAGTCGTTCGGTTCGGCAAACCGGCTCGCTCCGGCAGCCTTGAGCTTCGTTCAGACCGACGTCTGGACTCACAGCCTGCTGATCCACGCCTTCCATACGTTCCCGGAAGACTGTGCGATCGTGAAGACTCAGTCGCTGTTCGAACTGTGACGCTGGCCAGCTGTTGAAACTGGCGCGCGGCAGATCACGAATGCGCGGAAACCACTCCATTGTCGCGCGGAGCGAGCCTCGCCCTGGCATCCGTTGCCCGAGTCACGACGATTTTGTGTTTTCTGTCCGGGAATGTGACGCGGCAGAGTTGCAAAGAACGAATCAATCGCCGTAAATCCGAGGCGGGTCGAGAAATCGGCTTTGATTGCTCTTTCCCCGATTCAACGTCCGTCTGTATCAGTTCGTTGAGCACAGGCGACAGCCGTTGTTGACGGAAGAACGAGCGGTCTCGAAAGCGCCCAAGGGAGACGAGGGGTTGCTCACGTCGAAAGGACTCAGATTTCCAGTCGGCAAGGGCATCCGGTCGAATCCTCATTCCTCAACCGACCGATACTTTCAAATGTGGCTCACCGGGGATTTGCCGGGTGATCCGCTACCGACCAGCTTCGGTCAGTCCAGAATCCATACTGAAACCACTGGAGTACGACGCTCCTTCCGTAAATTGAATTCAGCTTTTTCGACTTGGCAGGTGTGCCCGGAACACGAACTGCTGACAAGCTCCTGGAGCAGTTCAGCATCGGGTTCAGATGGGACGTGTGAACTGGCTGGTCGAATTGAGCGACCTTCTGAATCTGCTGCCGTTTCAGCGGTCACCCAAACTCTGTTCTGGAACAAGTCATGAATGACCAGAAGTCAGCCCCGAAACTTGGATTGTTTCTTGGTGGTGCGTTGTCCGTCTGGGCGATCGCCTGTTTCCTGACACATGGGCCTGTAATTCTGGCCTACATCGGTTTTCAGGCCGTAACGTCCGGAATTTTCGCGTGGCAGATGTTCCGGATCGAGAAACTGATCCCCAAGCACAGCACGTCAAAGGCTTCTGAAGCAAAGGAAGTCTGCCAGGCCGCCTGAAGAGCTGACTGCGATCAGGCAAGCCCGCCAGAGAGCGGTGTTTCCTGAGCAGTCGAAGCCATCGCCCGATTCGTTTCGAACGGATCGGGCATTTTTATTGCGCTCACCGGAAGACTCAGGCTTGCGTCGTTGCATTTGTTTTTGCGGATGACTGTAACCCACTGTTGTTACAGGCTTTGCGATATATTCTTGTGTTCTGATTCGGGCCGGGACCATTGGGCAGATACCGCCTTCCAGCGGGCACCCGACAGCAATTCTGACGAATTCTCGAAAACTCTAAACCAGTGTCGGAGTCGGACTTTGCGACGCCTCCGCGACCTCGTGGCAGACTCTCGTCTTCATCTCAGCTTGACAGTCTGAGGCCGAGATTTATCATCTCGCCGCGCTCACGACCCACCACATCTTGGGCTTCAGGATTCGCCGGCCACAACCGATAGTATGTGGCAGGCAGTTTGATCCATAACCGCCCCTGGATGTGCCAGTTGGAGCCAGATCACCTCGTTACTCAGTTCGGACACTGAACTCACGGAGTTCTTGAGCACCTCAGAGCAATCGGCTTGAAGTCGACTCGCTCGTTTCTTTCGCTCCACTCTCGGCATCAATGGATTGGCATGCAGGGAAGCTTGCATGTCGGGATTCGAAAACCCTCGTCAATTTCTGCGGAGATTCTGCGCGCCGACCACGACTGCAATTGTGACTGAGCTGCCGCGTGCCTCAGATTCATGGTTGACGTCGCCGGTCTGTCGTCTGCACTCTCGAAATTGATGTTCTCCATTGACCGCCGCGAATGCGGAAGGGACGGCTGAATCGACAAAGACCCGGAATCAGTGACGGACTCGGAACGGAATCTCATTTCCTGACGCCTGTTTGAGAAGGAGTGCTGGATGCACCGCGACAAGGGGTTCTTTGAAGATGACTACGATGTCGATTCCCAGGATGGACGCCGCAGTGCGGTCGTGACCGAAGCCAGCCCGATGGAAATCGAGCCGAGTTTCTGTCCCGTTGATGTCGACCCGTTTGACACGGTTGACTGGGAGCCTCGCACGGCTCAGATCAAAGATGAAAACGGCGGCGTTCTGTTCGAGCAGACCAACTGCCTGGTTCCAGGCGACTGGAGTCCCCTAGCCACGAACGTTGTCGTCAGCAAGTACTTTTACGGCGAACCCGGAACGCCAGAACGCGAACACAGCGTCCAGCAGGTTATCCACCGCGTCGCCCGCACGATCGCTGACTGGGGCACGCAGGACGGCTACTTCGCCAGCGAGCAGGACGGCGAGAACTTCTACCGCGACCTGGCCTGGCTGTGTCTGCACCAGCACGGCTCGTTCAACTCACCCGTCTGGTTCAACGTTGGCCTGTTTCATCAGTACGGCGTCAAGGGTTCGCGCGGCAACTACCGCTTCGACGTCCAGACCCGCTCGATCCGCCGTCCGGAAACTCCTTACGAGTACCCGCAGGCGTCCGCATGTTTCATCCAGTCCGTCGAGGACAATATGGAGGACATCATGCGGCTGGCTCGCAGCGAAGCGATGCTCTTCAAGTTCGGGTCGGGTACGGGTACTGACCTGTCGACAATCCGCAGTTCGAAGGAAAAGCTCTCCGGCGGTGGTTCGCCGTCCGGCCCGCTGTCCTTCATGCGGGTTTATGACCAGATCGCTGCTGTCGTGAAGTCGGGCGGCAAGACTCGTCGGGCCGCGAAGATGCAGAGTCTGAAGGACTGGCATCCGGACATCCTGGAATTCATTCAGTGCAAGGCTAAGGAAGAGAAGAAGGCTCGTACGCTGATTGAATCCGGCGAGTACGACTCGAACTTCAACGGCGAAGCCTACAGCTCGATCATGTTCCAGAATGCGAACCTGTCCGTTCGCGTTTCGGACGAGTTCATGCAGGCAGCCGAAGACGGCGGCAAGTGGCAGACGAAGTGGGTCACCGACCCGTCGAAGACTGCCGTCGAGTACGACGCTGACATGCTGATCAACGAGATGGCCGAAGGAACCTGGTTCTGTGGCGATCCCGGCGTCCAGTACGAATCGACGATCAATCGCTGGCACACGTGCAAGAACACGGGACCGATCAACGCATCGAACCCGTGCTCGGAGTACATGTTCCTGGACGATACCGCCTGCAACCTGTCGAGCATCAACCTGCGGAAGTTCGTGCAGGAAGACGGCACGTTCGACGTCGTCCGTTTCCGCAAGGCGGCCAGCATCTTCATTACGGCTCAGGAAATCCTCGTCGATCACGCGAGCTATCCGACGCCGTCGATCGCTGAGAACTCGCACCTGTTCCGCCCGCTGGGGCTGGGCTTTGCGAATCTCGGCAGCCTGCTGATGTCGATGGGCATTCCGTACGACAGCGACGCTGGCCGCGGAATCGCGGGTTCGATGACCGCTCTGCTGTGCGGCGAGGCATACCGCACGTCAAGCCGCATCGCGAGCTACCTCGGAACGTTCGCCGGGTACCGTGAAAACGAGCAGCCGATGCTCGAAGTCATGGAAATGCACCGCGACGCGACGAATGAGATCGACGAAGCCTGCCCGGAATACCTGCGAGCAGCCTCGCGTCAGGTCTGGGACGAGTGCGTCGAATCCGGTCGCAAGTTCGGTTACCGCAACGCTCAGGCGACGGTGCTCGCTCCGACCGGAACGATCGCGTTCATGATGGACTGCGACACGACAGGCATCGAACCGGACATCGCTCTGGTCAAGTACAAGCAGCTGGCTGGCGGCGGGATGATGAAGATCGTCAACCGCACGGTGCCGCTGGCTCTGGCCGCTCTGGGTTACAACGAAACTCAGATCAACGCCATCATCGAGTACATCGACAAGAAGGAAACGATCGAAGGCGCTCCTGGCCTTAAGGACGAGCATCTGCCGGTCTTTGACTGCGCATTCCGTCCGGCTAACGGCACGCGGTCGATCGCCTGGAAGGCACACATCACGATGATGGCTGCCGCCCAGCCGTTCCTCTCTGGCGCGATCTCGAAGACGGTCAACATGCCGGAAGAGTCGACGGTCGAAGATATTCGCGAAGCGTACGTCGAAGGCTGGAAGCTCGGTCTGAAGGCTCTCGCGATTTACCGCGACGGCTCGAAGCAGAGCCAGCCGCTGGCGACGAAGAAGGAAGGCGACCGCAAGAAGAAGGACGAGCCTGTTGCTATCGGTCCGGTTCGGCGTCGCCTGCCGAGGACGCGTCAGTCGCTGACGCACAAGTTCTCGGTCGCCAATCACGACGGCTATATCACGGTCGGCCTGTTCGAGGACGGCCAGCCAGGTGAGCTGTTCATCACGATGGCGAAGGAAGGTTCGACCGTCGGCGGTCTGATGGACACGATCGGAACGCTGACGTCGATGGCTCTGCAGTACGGTGTGCCGCTGAGCGATCTGGTCAACAAGTTCACGCACATGCGGTTTGAACCGGCGGGCTGGACGGGCAATCCGGACATCCCGAATGCGAAGAGCGTGGTTGACTACATCTTCCGCTGGCT
>JAPOLP010000652.1 GCA_029977045.1 Planctomycetota bacterium | reverse complement strand
GTGGTCGCTGAAATCAACGACATGCTCAAGAGCCACGTCAAGCAGGTCAGCAAGGCAGCAATTGCCGCGCCAAACAAGCTGGAGCTGACGTTTCCACGGAAGTACCATTTCAGCAAACGGTACTGTGAGAAGCCCGAAGTCATCAGTCGGCTCGAACAGATCGCCGAGAAAATCACCGGCCAGCACCTGCGGGTCTCGCTGGTGATGAGTGACGACGACGGACCTGCCGCGGCCAGCCCGCAGCAGAATCAGCCGGCCAGGCAGCCCGCTCGCAAGCGGGCCTACAAGCCGGAAGACGACGACTTCGTCGCGGCCATCATGCAGACGTTCGACGCCGAGTGCGTCCGCGTCGATTCGCGGGCCAGCGGCGGCCAGTCGGAGTCGTGATGGTTCGGTGAGTGGCTTGCGAGAGTTGCCGCCGAGTCAGGCTCAGCCGGAACAAGACACAAGATTCATCAGAATCCAACGACGGACAGCAGCATGTTCAAGGGACTCGGCGACATCGCTTCGATGATGAAGCAGGCGAAGGAAATGCAGGGCCGCATGGCAGAGATGCAGGAAAAGCTCACGCAGCTCCGCATCAAGGGCTCAGCTGGCGGCGGCATGGTCATCATCGAGACCAACGGCAAGCAGGACGTGCTCGGCTGCTCGATCGATCAGACGCTGCTGGACGGCGGCGATAAAGAGATGCTCGAAGACCTGGTCGTTTCGGCAATGAACGACGCGGTCAACAAGTCTCGGATGGCTGCTGCCGAAGCGATGCAGGATGCCGCTGGCGGACTGAATCTGCCGGGCATGGGCGACGCACTGTCGCAGCTCGGTCTTGGGCCGAACGGCGGTTAATTCAGCCGGCCTCGGTGTCGAGGCGTGCGAAAACAAACAACAGACGGATCGTGGTCGGGCGACGGATTGCAGGGAATTCCATCATGGGTAGAGGATCGATCGAGTCGCATCCGTTTGGGCCGGCGGTGACAAACCTTGTCGAGCAATTCTCGCGGCTGCCGGGGATCGGAAAGAAGTCGGCCGAGCGGCTGGCTCATCACGTTCTCGCGGCACCGCAGGGTGAGGCACTGGCTCTGGCCGACGCGATTCGCGAGGTGAAGGCAACCATTCGAGCGTGCCAGACCTGCTTCAACCTGACTCAAGAGGAGACGTGCCGCATCTGCTCATCACCGCAGCGCAACCACCATGTAGTGTGCATTGTGGAGCAGCCACGGGACCTGATCGCACTCGAAGCATCGGGTTCGTACGACGGCGTTTATCACGTCCTGCTGGGACGAATTTCTCCGCTGGAAGGAATCGGGCCTGAGGACCTGACGATTGACGCACTTGTGCGGCGCGTGCGGCATGAGGGAGTACAGGAACTGATCATGGCAACGAATCCGACGCTCGAAGGGGATGGCACGGCGTTGTTCATTTCCAATCTTCTTGCGTCAGATCCTGTGAGAATCACTCGGTTGGCACGAGGGATCGCATCGGGCAGTGTGCTAGAGTTTGCCAACCGGGAGATGCTTGCCGACGCAATGCGAGGCCGTCAGGCATTCTGATTGCAGGGACGCATGTTGGGACGACAACGTCCCGGTTCAGAGGTGTTTCGGCAGTTAAGGCGAACTGCTCAGAGCCGCGAGGATGCGGAGACTTTTCGGTGCTGGTTTCGAGTCGAAGATCAGCGTCGCATTCAGATGTCAAATCACCAGAGCATTGAGTTTGTGACTCTTACAGAATGCCGGGAACAGTCGGGAAGAACACGCATCTCGGAACTGACGCCCGGTATGATCGGCGTCGACCGTCAACAGCAACGTAAGCACCTGGGACCAGCAACGAGTTCGGGGACTCCGAGTTCATGCAACTGAACTTCTCTCAGCAGATGAAGATGAGCCAGCAAATGAAGCTGGCTCCTCGCATGATCCAGTCGATGGAGATTCTGCAGATGCCCTACATGGCTCTGCAGGAACGTATCGATCAGGAGCTGGAAGACAACGTCACTCTGATCTCTGACGGCACTCGCAAGGAAACGTCTGATACCGAACGCGATCTCGAAGTTCAGAAGGCTCGCGAGGAAGCAACCGAGAAGACGCCCGACGAACGCGAACTGCTCGTCGAAGATGGCAAGAACAACGAGGACGATTTCGAGCGGCTGGTCGATATGGCCACCGACTGGCCTGACGACAACTGGGCCGCTGAATCGCGACCGTCGGCGAACCGCGTCTCCGAGGACCTCGACCGTTACAGCGACATGATCGCGAACGTCGAAGCGACTCCGCAGACGCTGCACGATTACCTGCTCGAACAGTTCCATTTCTACGATCTCACCGCCGAAGAGAAGTCGTTCGGCGAGTACGTGATCCACAACCTGGATAACAACGGTCGGCTGCAGAGTTCGCTGCCTGAGATCGTTCAGGTTTACGGTGGCGGCATCAGTCACGAGACCGCTCAGAAAGTTCTGTATCAGATTCAGGAACTCGACCCGCCGGGCGTTGGCGCACGTGACCTCAAGGAATGTCTGCTGCTGCAGCTCGATTCGAGCATGAGCTACCGCGACGTGCTGGAAGTGCTGATCGAGGACCATCTCGACGATCTGGGCAACAATCGGCTGCCGCTGATCTCACGCAAAACGGGCTACTCCATCGAGCTGATCAAGGAAGCTGTCGACGAGATGCGGCATCTTGATCCGTTCCCCGGTCGCAAGTTCGAGAGCCGCATCGTCCAGAACGTGACTCCGGACATCGAAGTCATTCGCGAAGACGACGGCAACTGGGTCGTCAAAGTCATCGACGAGTACGTGCCGAGCCTGCGGATCAGCCGCAAGTATCGCGACATGCTGCGAAACGGTGCCGACGCTCAGACAAAGGAATACATCAAGAAGAAGATCGACTCGGCCAAGTGGCTCATCGAGTCGATCGAGCAGCGGTACAACACACTGCGGCGAGTTGCTCAGGCGATCGTTGACCACCAGTCCGAGTTCCTCGAAAGCGGGCCGGACTACATCCAGCCGCTGAAGATGCAGCAGATTGCCGACCAGGTCGGCGTGCATGTGACGACTGTTTCACGAGCGGTCGACGACAAGTGGATTCAGACGCCGCGCGGCCTGTTCCCGCTGAAGCGTTTCTTCGGCGGCGGAACGAAGACATCGAGTGGCGAAGACGTCGCCTGGGACATCATCCGCCGCAAACTGCAGGACATCATCGACGCCGAGGACAACGACAACCCGTACAGCGACGATGCTCTGGTCGAGGAAATGGCCAAGCTGGGTTACAACCTGGCTCGCCGAACCGTCACGAAGTACCGCAAGAAAATGAACATCCCGTCGTCCCGTCAGCGCCGCGAATACTGACAGTCGACGTTGCCCGTAAAACGCCGGTGGCACGTCCGGCATGAGATCGTGCCGATTCGGGGGCACGAAGAAAGGCCTTCCGGGAGCAATCCTGGAGGGCCTTTCGGCATTCTCCGCGGGCGGTTTTCGACGATGGCGACCGCCGCTCCGATCTGAGGGACGGGACATTCTCAAACCTGGTCAGTCTCGAACCTTCCGCTACGACTGTCCGTTGAGAACAATCGACACTGACTCGTTCCACCCGTCATTCGGCTATTCCCGATCATGTCACCCGCCCGGTTCAGCGTCCGCAATCCCGTCTTCGTCAACATGCTGATGCTGGTCATCCTGGCCAGTGGGACGATCTTTGCGCTGACGCTCGTCCGCGAGATGTTCCCCGAGTTCCGCCCGAACAAGCTGATTATCTCCGTGATTTACCCCGGCGTGCAGCCGCAGGAAATCGAGAAGGCCATCACGATCAAGATCGAGGAAGCGGTCCGCGACATTGAGGGCGTCGAGAAGGTCGACTCGACAATTTCCGACGGTTCGACGGTCATTGCACTGACGCTGTTTAACGAAGTCGACGACGCCGAGGCGGTGCTCAACGAAGTCAAACGCGAGATCGACGCGCTGCCCGATCTGCCGGACGACCTGGAACGGATCACGATTCAGAAGTTTGAGCCGCTGCTGCCGGTCATCTCCGTTGCGATCTTCGGCGAGGGTGAAGAAGCCGATCTCAAGCAGGCGACGCGACAACTGCGCGACGACCTGATCGCGCTGCCTGGCGTCAGCAACGTCACGCTCGGCGGCATCCGCGACGACGAGATCAGTGTCGAGATCATTCCCGAGCGGC
>JAPOLP010001091.1 GCA_029977045.1 Planctomycetota bacterium | reverse complement strand
GTGAGTTCTTTGCCATTAAGGCTACTTCGCGTGAATTCCTGTTCCGAGCCATACGATTTCGTCAGTTCAACTCGACCGGCGACCCCATTGCGGGGGACAGCTCCGATATCGTTTGGGAGAATCTGGATACCGGCGAGATCTATGAATCTGGAGTTGCAGTCAGTGGGAAGCAGATTCCCTGGGATGATGGCAGTTGGGAGAGTTCAGACGGACGTTGTCGTTTTGAGTATCCTGCGGAATTTCATGTCGAACAGCGACCACGATTTACTGGCGACTTCGATCATATTCTGAAGGCGTTACGGACAGTTTTCGCCGCTTCGGTTACGACTGGCAATCCAGTTCGCTGGGGTTAAACACACGAGTGAACCTGGACCGGTGCATTCCGGCCAATCTGAAGATAAATCAAATCTGGCCGGTGGGAACCGGCCCTACGGAGGGCAATGTTGTGGCGCGAGTGTTGTGGTCTCTTTTGATTGTTCTGCTGGCAAGCGAGGCTCAGGCTGCTTTGCCGGAGGCGGTTCCGCTGTGGGCGGATGGGGCTCCTCATGCGGTGGGCAGTGAGGAATCGGATACGCCGTCGATTCGGGTTTATCTGCCCGAAGACGGCAAGGCGACCGGGTGCGGGGTCGTGATCTGTCCGGGTGGCGGGTACGGGATTCTCGCGACCGACCACGAAGGGCATCAGGTGGCGAAGTGGCTCGCGCGGCAGGGAGTTGCTGGCTTTGTGCTGCGGTATCGGCACTCGCCGAAGTACAAGCATCCGGTGCCGCTGGAGGATGCTCAGCGGGCGATCCGCTATGTTCGCCACAACGCGAAGCAGTACGGCGTCGATCCGGGACGCGTCGGCATTCTGGGCTTCTCGGCGGGCGGGCATCTGACGTCGACCGTCGCCACGCACTATGACCGAGGCAAGCCGGACGCGGCGGATCCGATCGACCATCAGAGCTGCCGACCGGACTTTGCCGTCCTGTGTTACGCCGTCGTCAACTTCGTCGAGGACTGGGCGCATAAGGGCTCGTCGCGAAACCTGCTGGGGCCGGACCCGGATCCGGAACTGCTGAACTCGCTGTGCAACGACACGCAGGTCACCAGCGACACGCCGACGACGTTCATCTTCCACACGGCCGAGGACCCCGCCGTTCCGGTCCAGAACGCCGTCGCCTTTTTCACCGCGTTGAAGAAAGCCGGCGTCCCGGCGGAGATGCACATTTACCAGGACGGCCCGCACGGCGTCGGCCTCTCCCCCGCCGATCCCGCCGTCTTCGGCTGGAAAGACCGCCTGCACGTCTGGCTGAAGTCGTCCGGCTTCCTGGCCGCCGTCAAACGGTCCGAGGTCTCCGGTAAGCTGTCCGTCAACGGCACGCCGCTGCGCTGGGGCATGATCGCCTTCGTCCCCGATAACCCGAACGCTCCCCGAGCCTGGGCCATGGTCTCACGCGGTGACTACAAGGTCCCGGCCTCACGCGGAGCTGTCGTCGGCACCAACAAAGTCGAGGTCTACAACCTCGGCGACGTCCAGCCATACCCGACTCAGGACGACTACGAAGTGATCTACTCAGCGGAAACGTCGCCGCTTGTCGTCGACGTTGCGGAGAGGGGAAACACATTCGACTTTGACATCAAGAAGTAACGGTCGATTTCCGTCAACGACACAGATTGAATGCGAACGATGGGTGACCACCGCAGCAGCGTGTCTGAAATAGCTTTCTGTTTTCCGGGCTGCCTGCAGCGCAAAGACGCAGAGGCTCGAAGGAACGCAAAGTCTTTGCGAATCTCTGCGACTTGGCGTCTTTGCGCTGCAACGACTGACTGGTTGCTGTGCAGCGTTCAGGGAGTTATTTCCAGCACACTTCTTAGCAGACCACAGCACGTTTTGAATAAAGGACTGACTCGATGAAACCACCGGAAGTCGGCAAGCGAGCACCTGCGATCTTTCTGAAAGCGCATCCGAAGGGAAAGATCCGGCTCAGCCATTTCAAGGACGAGAAGAACGTCGTCGTCTACTTCTACCCGAAGGACGACACGCCCGGCTGCACGACGGAAGCCTGTGAGTTTCGTGACTACCACGCGGCGTTCGAGAAGGCCGACACGGTCGTGCTCGGCATCAGCCCGGACGGCGTTGATTCGCACGCAAAGTTTGCCGGCAAGTACTGCGTGCCGTTTACGCTGCTGGCCGACGAGGACCATGCGATCGCCGACAAGTACGGCGTCTGGGTTGAGAAGAACATGTACGGCAAGAAGTACTTCGGCGTGCAGCGGGCGACGTTCCTGATCGGCAAGGACGGCAAGATCGCCGCCATCTGGCCGAAGGTCAAAATCTCGGGCCACGTCG
>JAPOLP010000160.1 GCA_029977045.1 Planctomycetota bacterium | reverse complement strand
GATGGTGCCGGCGACGAAGTCGTGTTTGTCGAGGGCGACGCCGGCGTGCTGGTTGGCAATTACGACAGCATGTCTGACTCGGTGCCGATTGAAGTCGGCGCGTTTGAGTTGTACGGCATCTCGACTCGCGGGCCGGTGCATCTGGTGACCGGCGACTCAGACACGAATCTCATGAACGACGGGCCGCTGCATCTGGGCGGAACGTTCACGCAGGATCCGATGGACGCGGGGCTCGCGGATTCGTTCTTCGACATCTTCGTCGAACTCGATGTCGGGAACACACTGGGCAGCGGGATGCCTGATCCTGCGACCGTCTGGGCGAACTCAACGGCGATCCGCGTCGAGTCTTCCGTTGATCGGCTGCCTCCGATGGGGCTGCCATACCGGATGACAAATGCGTCTCCAGTTCCGTTCTTTGATCAGGGGATGACGCAGCAGGCTCAGATTGTCGACCTGCGGTTCACGAACTTCCGACCGGAACTGTTCAACGAAACCGTGGGTTACTTCTACACGATCACGCAGGGGCAGGAGATTTCGAACGTTCTGTTCGGCAATCAGGACGTGGCGACCGGGCCGTTCGGCATCGACTACGGCGACGCGAACGATTTCTTCTATCCGACACTCGCTGCCCAGAATGGAGCCAGCCATCAGATCGATGGTAAACACTTCCTCGGGCAGCGCGTTGATGCTGAAGATGACGGGCAGCCGAACTGGAATGCCACCGGTGACGACCTCAACAACCCGCAGTTTTCAATCCGCTCAGACGATGAGGACGGCGTCGCGTTTCTGACTCCGCTGGTCAGTGGCCAGATGGCGGACATCCTTGTGCAGGGTTCGCGAGTCGCGACCGGTCAGATGCTCCTGAGTGCGTGGATCGACTGGAACGCAAACGGCGACTGGTCCGACATGGGCGATCAGGTCTTCACCGACGTCGCGATCAATCCCGGATCCAATCAACTTTCGATCAGTGTCCCGGCGGGGCTGGATCCAAACGTGGTTACGGCGAGATTCCGAGTCAGTACTGAATCCGGTCTGTCGTTTACGGGCATGGCATCAAACGGAGAAGTTGAGGACTACACGGCTTACCTCTGGCCGAGCGATCCGCCTGCGACGGACTGGGGCGACGCTCCGGATCCACTCGATGCAACTCCCGGCAGCTACCCGACGCTCGCCGCACACAACGGGGCGTATCACCTGATTGATGGCATCACGTTGATCGGCAACTTCATCGACGGTGAGACCGACGGACAGCCGAACATCGAAGCGAAGGGGGACCTCTTATACGGAGTGTATGACGACGAAGACGGCATCGTCGTGCGCGAGCCACTCGCCGTGGGACGCGGCGGAGATATTGATGTCAGCACGCTGATCGGTGGCTTCCTGAATGCGTGGATCGACTTCAATGCGGACGGAGACTGGGACGATCCCGGCGAGCAGATTTACTCGGACTTCCCGGTCGGCCCGGGGCGTAACACGCTGTTCGTGAATGTGCCAGGGATTGATCAGGGCGTTGAGTTCGGTGAAACGTTCGCGAGGTTCCGACTGAGCCCGAATCCCGGTGAAGTGACCGGACCAACCGGCCCGGCTGTCAACATGTCGAATCCCGGCGGTATCGGTTTCGGCGAAGTTGAAGACGTCGCGCTGACGATCTACCACGGCGAACTCATTGCCGAAACGCTGCACTGGGAAGTCGCGGCACTGCCGCAGGATGTGCCGCCGGCGATCGGTGAGGAAGACAGTGGCGATCCGGTGGGCATCGTCGCGCTGGAGACTCAGACGAGCGCCGACTCGAGCATCGAGCTGCTGAATCAGGAGTGGTACTGGTTCGCGATCGATGGCGGTGCTCCACAACGGCTCGACACGCTGACGCTGATCGATGCGTCGGCTCAGTTTGAGAATCCGCTCACTCTGACGTACGGCGATGTGGTCGACGGGGATCCGATTCAGGTTACGGTCACCGTGACATTGAATGAGACCTCGGTTCTGACTGCGTCGTACAGCACGTCGGTGGCGATCACGAACCTGACGGGCTCGCCGATCGATGTGGATTTCTGGTCGTACACCGACCTCGATCTGAACGGGGAACTCGGACGGCTCGACCGCGCCACCGTCGCGTCAACGTCACAGATCAATGTGACGGGCGTCACAGGCTCAGCAGTCGCTCATCAGATCACCGGCACGCCTCCCGACCATTATCAGGTCGGAACCGTCGGTTCGAGCGGGACGGCATTCGCGTTTCAGACCGGCACGAATACTGACCTGAATGACACTCCATCCGTCGGCATGACTACCGCTGCAGGGAATGTCGCGCACGCTTTCCAGTGGTCTCGCACGATTTCGGCTGCCGCCACGTTGACACTCGATGCCACTGCAGGCGGGACTGCGGTGCCGGTCAATCTGCCAGGACAGCGCCCGGGCGGTTCCGTGTCAATCGGCTTCGACACAGGTGGCAGCAATGCCGGCGGAGGGTTCGGCGGCATCGGTGGTTCAGCCAGCTTCGGCGGATCGTCGGCACCCACGACCGGGACACCGCAGAGTTTCGATCCGGCGATCGCGATCGGCTACGACTTCGACGCGACCGTCAACCGCTTCGCCACGGTCGAACTGCCGACCGGCATCGGCGACGACCAGTACTCGCTGAGTTATCTCGACGATCTGAGTGCTCTGCGGACCGTGTCTCTGGCTGGCGGTGTCGAGTTCGACTTCAACTCAGATCCCAATGTGGCGAATGGCGTCAGCTCGTTTCGAGTGCTGGGCATCGAAGCCTCGACGATGATCGATGTCGAGGATCCTCTGGGCTTCGCGACCATGCTGTCCTTCGTGGATGCCGGCCCGTTCTCGCACACGCAGACCGGCATTCCGGAATTCATCTACGTGGCCGGAGCTCCAGGCCAACTGCGGGAAGATACCGACATCAGTGGAACTCTAGGCGTGCTCGAAGCCGGTGACGAAGGTACCTGGCTGCCTGGAACGGCGAGTGAGGAAACCGGCCTGACATTCGGCTACACGCTGTTTGATTCGCTGACTGACGCTCAGAGCTTTGTCGCCGCAAGTGGCTATACCGGACTGACAGAGATCGTCACATCACCGGCAGCTCAGGTGACGAGCGTTTCACCGCAGGCCGCGTCGCACACAGCGACTGCGGCGACGAACATTTCCGCTACGTTCGACCAGGCAATCAGCGGCAGCACGGTGACCGATCAGACCTTCGTCGTGCAGGCGCTGCAGACCGGGCGTCTGCTGACAGCCGATGGGAACATGCTGTCGGTCAGCGGCGGGACGATCACGCTGGATCCGGCGATGGACTTCAAGCCGGGCGAACTCGTCCATGTGACGGCGACTGCCGGTATCGAAGGGCCAGGCGAGATCGGTGTCGAACCGTACGTCTGGCAGTTCACCATCGAAGCAACTGCAGGCTCGGGCGTGCTGGCTGACAGCGGCCAGCTTCTCGGGGGTAGTTCCGACACCTTTGGCCTGGCTCTGGGAGACCTGGACGGAGATGGCGACCTGGACGCCTTTGTCGCAAATGACACCGGGCAGGCCAACCGTGTTCTGATTAACCAGGGAGGGGCTCAGGGCGGAACCATCGGTGTGTTTGTCGACAGTGGGCAGGCCCTGGGCGGCTCCAACAGTCTCGACGTAGCGCTGGGCGATGTGGACGGCGACGGAGATCTCGACGCGGTCGTCGCGAATTCTGCATATCAGTCAAATCGACTGTGGCTGAATCAAGGGGGAACTCAAGGCGGTACGCCGGGCGTCTTTGCCGACAGCGGCCAGTCACTCACGGGCGGTCAAACGAGAGGTGTTGCCCTTGGAGACTTAGATGCAGACGGTGACCTCGACATCTTCTTCGTCAACTACCTGAGTTCTGAACGCACGGTAATTCTGCTGAACGATGGAAGCGGAGTCTTTGCGACCAACGGCCAGGTACTGACTGGTCACGCCAGCAGGGACGTCGCCATTGGTGACCTGGATGGCGATGGCGACCTCGACGCCTATGTGGCAGGCGGTGGTGCCGACCGAGTGTGGCTCAATCAGGGCGGAATGCAGGCCGGCACGCCCGGAACGTTCAGCGACAGCGGTCAGACACTGGGTTCCGATGAGTCTCAGGGCGTTGCTCTCGGCGATGTTGATGGCGATGGCGACCTGGACGCATTCGTCACAAATGCCAGTGGCTCGAATCGGCTGTGGATCAATCAGGGTGGTGCTCAGAGCGGGACCGCTGGCGAGTTCAGTGACAGTGGCCAGACGCTGGGGAGCGGATCCAACTGGATGGTGGCGCTGGGTGACCTTGACGCCGATGGCGACCTGGATGCCCTGGTGACTCGTCGTGCCGGTGGCGACAACCAGGTCTGGCTGAATCATGGCGGATTGCAGGGTGGCACGACCGGGGTCTTCAGCGACAGCGGACAGAGTCTCGGGACTTACGACACTCGCAACGTCGTTTTGGCAGACGTCAACGGTGACGGCAGTCTCGACGCCTTCCTTGGAGTGTTCCGTGCCGCAAATCGAGTGCTGATTAACGTTGGATCAGATTTTGGCGACGCTCCGAGTCCGTATCTGACCACTCTGGCGGAAGACGGACCGAGGCATCTCCTGGCGACTGCTGGTCTGCATCTGGGAGCCTCTGTCGATGCGGAAGCCGACGGCGTTCATTCAACAGGATCCATCGCCGATGACGTGGCCGACGCACTGCCGGACGATGAGGATGGCGTTCTGAGTTCGCTCGACCTGCAGGGTACGGAAGGTGCGGCGCCAACTATCACCCTGCTGGTGACCAACACATCTGGCACAACCGCAACGCTCGCTGGCTGGATCGACTACAACGGCGACGGCGTGTTCGACAACTCGACGGAACGCGCAACGACGACGATCGCCACCGGAATGACGGACGCACGAGTCACTTTGACGTTCCCGGCGATTCCGGATGGCTCGGCGGTGGCAACATATGCACGCTTCCGCCTGAGTACCGATGCGGCGTTCGTGGCAGCACCGGCATCGACCGGCGTTGCTGACGATGGAGAAGTTGAGGACTACGCATTCAGGATCAGCGTTTCTGGCGATGGAACGGTCGACAACTCAGTCAGGATTGCCAGCAGCACGAATGGTGGCCCAACTCTGGATGACGGCGACAAGTTCGCGCGATCCGTTGCCGCATTGGGAGACCTGGACGGAGATGGCGTCCCGGACCTCGTCGCTGGCGCTTCGGAAGACGATACAGGGGGCACAAACCGGGGAGCGGTCTACATTCATTTCATGAATGCTGACGGGACAGTCAAAAGCAGTACGAAGATCGCCAGCGATAGCGGCGGTGGCCCATCGCTCGCTGACAGCGATTACTTCGGCACGTCGGTGGCGTCCCTTGGCGATCTGGACGGGGACGGCATCGTCGATCTCGCGGTTGGGGCAGGTTTTGATGACACCGGAGCAGCCAACGCTGGTGCGGTTTACATTCTGTTCCTGGATACCGACGGCACCGCAAAGAGCACAGTCAAGATCGCCAGTGGTCTCAACGGTGGGCCGGGGCTGTCACTTAACGATGGGTTCGGCGGCTCAGTTGCGGGAACAGGCGACATCGACGGAGACGGCGTTCCGGATCTGGCCGTCGGAGCGTTGTTCGACGATACGGGTGCAGCATTCTCGGATCGTGGAGCCGTGTATGTCCTGTTTATGAATCCCGACGGGACAGCCAGAAGCACCGTCAAGATTGCCAGCAGCACGAATGGCGGTCCCAGCCTCTCCACGTATGACAATTTCGGCACGAGCGTGGCTGGAATCGGCGACCTGGATGGCGATGGCGTCGTCGACCTGGCTGTCGGAGCGCATCGCGATGACACGGGCGGTACCAACCGAGGCGCTGTCCATATCCTGTTCCTGAATGAAAACGGAACGGTTAAGAGTCGGAACCTGATCGGCAGCGATACAGCCGGCGGCCCAACACTGACCGACGGTGACCAGTTCGGAATTTCGCTGGCATCACCTGGCGATCTGGATGGCGATGGAGTGCAGGATCTTGTTGCTGGAGCCCTGACGGACGCCACTGGCGGTACGAATCGCGGCGCGGTTTATGTTCTGCATATGAATTCAGACGGATCCGTCGCAGATAGTGTCAAAATTGCCCACGAGACGAATGGCGGACCGACTCTCGCCGACGGTGATCTGTTTGGAATCTCCGTCACCGCAATCGGCGATGTTAACGCTGACGGCATCGTCGATCTGGCGGTCGGAGCATCCGACGATGACACCGGCGGCTCGAATCGCGGAGCGGTTCATGTGCTGTTCCTGGCTCCCGTATCTGTTGCCGGTCCGGCAGAGGTCACGCTTCCCGCGGGAAACAATTACGAAGTCCTGATTGATGGCAGTGACACCGTCGTGCGTGTGTCGGGCGGCAGTGAGCTGTTCCGTAACCAGACAGCTCTGGTCACCTCACTGACGATCAACGGCTCGGCGGGAGACGACACTCTGACGGTCGACTTCTCAAACGGCAGTCCGATTCCGGGTGGCGGGCTCAGCTTTGACGGAGCCGGGCAGTCGAGCGGTGATTCGCTTGTGCTGACCGGTGGGACGGTGGCGACGGCGACGTATCAGTTCGCCAGTGCGAGCGACGGTCAGATCGATCTCGACGGCCAATCGATCACGTTCACCGGGCTGGAACCGATTTCGGATAACCTGTCGGTGACCGACCGCGTCTTCACGTACAGCACGGCGGATGACGACATCCGGCTGGACGATGACGGTGTCGCGGGCAACAACGTTTCCCGCATCACCGCGACGGGAACTGCCGAGTCTGTCGACTTCAGCAGTCCGAGCGGTTCGCTAACGATCAATGCCGGCGCGGGCCAGGATTCGCTGTCGATCGTTTCAACTGACTCGATGTTTGCGGCGGCGATCACGGCGAACGGCGATGATGGGGCGGATCAGTTCAATGTCGCACCATTGGCGTCGGCAACGATCGCTTTGGACGGTGGCACGCCAACGTCTGTGGCCGGGCCGCTGGATCATCTGACGTTCGATCTGCAAGGCGTCGGGACTCCGCAACTGACCGTGCAGCCGGGCGAAGGCGGCGTGCTGGCATCGACAACTCATGGGTCGGTGACCGAGTCCAACATGCGCGCGGTCAGTGCCTCGAACGGACAATACGAACTGATTGTTGACCTGCCGACGCTGGGGACTGAGGACGGCGTCAGCGACGAGATCACAATCAAGCGGATCAATTACGACCTCGTGCCGGTGGCACTCGGGAATACCAGTTCTCCCGATCCATTCCTGCAGTTCTTTGATGCGCCGGCGATCAACAACAACGGACAGGTCGCGTTCCTCGCGCTGCGCAGCGGGATGCCAGAAAATCTGCAGGGCGTCTTCGTGGCGGACGTCAACGGCTTCGCGACGGCCGGCCTCGAAGGGCAGACGTTCGCGGATGGCACGTTCACAAGCTCGTTCTCGGAAGTCTCGCTGGCAGACTCCGGAGTCGCTGCTTACCGCGCGACGATCGAACTTAGCGGAATGTCTGGCACGTTTGGTGGTGGCGTCTTCGGTGGAGATGGCAGCTCGATCACGACCTTCGGCTCCGTCGCAGCAGACCCGTTTGCCGGTCCGAACTACTTCGCAGGCTACCTCAGCGAGGATGGTACGGCGGTGCTGTCAGCCGGGGTTTCGTTTGGTGCGGATCTGCATGTGAATTCGGGCGCCGGCCCCTTCCTGCTGTACGACAGCTCGACGCTGGGCTCGGACATCGGTGCGTTCTTCGGTCCGGACATCAACAACTCGGGAGTGATCTCGGCAGTGGCCGGAGCCAGCCCCGGCGTGTTCCGCTTTGTCGTGACCGGCAGTGGCGGCGGGCTGACCACAGTGGCTGATGCGTCGGACATGGCGTTCGGTCTGCGGGGCAACAGCATCGCGACAAACACGTCGATCAATGAGGCCGGCACCGTCGCGTTTGTCGCGCGAGCGGACACGGCTGACGGCGAGTACGGCGTTTACACCGGTAACGGGGGACCGCTGACTCTCGTGGCGGACACGACTGGTAACATCAACCTGTTCAGCTCGTACGGGCCATCGATCAACGATTCGGGCACGGTTGCGTTTACGGCGATCCTGAACGACAGCAGTCGAGGCATCTACACGGGGCCGGCCACAAGTGGATACAAGATCGTCGCTGTCGGCGACCTGCTGGCGGGCGGGACGATTCAGTATGTCGAGTCCGGTCGCTTTGCTCTGAATGACAACTCCGAGGTCGCGTTCTACGCATCGCTCGGCGGCGGCAGAGAGGTGATCGCGATTGCCGAACCGATCACGCCGCATCTGCAGGTGGCCGTCAACGGGCTTCCTGTGTTTACCGGCGAGTTTAGTGGCATCGGCACAATCACCGTCAACGGCTCGGCGGACGACGACAACCTGATGGTCGACTCTGAGAACGGCAACCCGATTCCGTCGGGCGGCCTGAACTTCAACGGTGGCGGCCAGACCGGCACCGGTGACGCACTGCAGCTTGAAGGCTCGGCGACCACGGTGACGCATACCTTCACCTCATCCAGTTCGGGCAGTGCCAGTGTCGATGGGCAGGTCATCAATTACACCGGCCTTGAACCGATCGTCGACATGACGGACGCGGCGAATCGCGTTTTCACGTTCGGCGACGGAGACGATGTCGTCGAGCTGAGCGATGGCCAGTTTGCCAACGACGGTCTCCTGCGGCTGACAAGTGTGGCGTCGAGCGAGCTGCTGGACTTCTCCCTACCGACGACGTCACTGACGATCAATCTCGGCGGCGGCGCAGACTCGCTGCTGATCTCCGTCGACGATCTCGACGGCTTCGCTGGAGCGGTGACATTTAATGGCGATGCCGGGGCGGACTCCGTCGACGCGTTGCTGTTCACGCTGCCTGTCTCGATCAATGGCGGCGATGACGACGACACTCTGTCCGGCGGTTCTGCCGACGACGCGCTCGACGGCGGCGACGGGTCGGACCTGATCGTCCAGACTGGCGATACCGACTTTACGCTGACCAGCACGCAGCTCGTCAGCACGCTGACAGGAACAGATTCGCTGACCTCGATTGACCGGGCTCAACTGACCGGAGGAGCCAGTGACAACGTTCTCGACGTGTCAGCGTTCGGCGGACCAACGACGCTGATCGGCGGCGACGGCAACGACACGCTGACGGGATCACCATTCGCCGACAACCTGACCGGCAACGGTGGCGACGATCTGATCGTTGGCGGCGACGGCAACGATACGCTCAACGGCGGCACCGGCAAGGATGAACTGATCGGCGGAGACGGCAACGACCTCATCCAGGGTCAGGGATCAACCGGCGATACGCTCGACGGCGGCGACGGGGACGACACGCTCGATGGCGGCAGCGGGAACGATCTCATTCGTGAATCGTTCGCCGGTGACGCGACGCTGACGAATTCGACGATGACGGGACGTGGGAATGATGTCGTGATCAGCTCGGAGCGTGCCGAACTGACCGGTGGCGGAGCGGCTCAGACGATCGATGTGAGTGCGTTCTTCACGGCGGGGCTGACGTCAGTCACTCTTGATGGTGGAGGTGGCAATGACACGCTGCTTGGTTCGGACGGTAGTGACGTGCTCGTTGGCAGCGGCGGCAGTGACCGGATCGAAGGCAACGCCGGCCATGACCGCATTATCGGCGGTTCGGGAGCCGACACGCTGATCGGTGGAGACGGAAACGACTTCATCAAGGGACTGGG
>JAPOLP010000580.1 GCA_029977045.1 Planctomycetota bacterium | reverse complement strand
CTACGACACGCTGTACGGTGCGAGCTGGTCGCCCGACGGAACGCGAATCGCCTTCGGCTGCGCGGACAACACGCTGCGGGCGATCAATGCGGAAACCGGCGAGCAGGTGCTCTTCAACGGGGCTCACAGCGACTGGCCGCTCGACACGGTCTGGAACCCGGCTGGCGATCACGTCATCTCCGTTGGCCGCGACATGACGGCCAAGCTGACCGAAGTCGCGACGCAGCGGTTCATCGACAACGTTACGTCGATCACGCCGGGCGCTCTGAAGGGCGGTATCGCGACGGTCGACACGCACCCGACGCGCGACGAAATCATCGTCGGCGGCGCGGACGGTGCTCCCAAGCTGTTCCGTATCTTCCGCATCACGAACCGGGTCATCGGTGACAACGCCAACCTGATTCGCGAGCTTGAACCGCTCCGTGGCCGCGTCTTCGGCGTCGACTACTCCGCCGATGGCAAGCGAGCCGTCGCCGGCAGCAGCCTCGATGGCAAGGGTGACATCATTGTTTACAACACGGATATCGACACCGACGCACCGGCGGACATCAAAGCCATTCTCGCCAAGCGAGTGATGCAGCAGTCTGACGCCGAGAAGCAGAAGGTGGCCGAGTTCCAGAAGAAGCCGCTGCCCGTCGTCGCGAAGATCGCGGTCGAGGACGCTGGCATTTACGCCGTGCGGTTCTCGCCGGACGGCAAGACGGTCGCCGCCGCTGGATCGAATGGCAAGGTACGCGTCTACGAAACCGAAACCGGCAAGCCGGTCGCAGATTTCAGCGCGGTGCCGCTCGAATCAGCTGCCGCTCAGGAAGTTGCGAAGGTCGACTACATCCGCGATGTGACACCCGTTCTGTCGCGACTCGGCTGCAACCAGGGAACGTGTCACGGAGCCCGAGCCGGCAAGGCTGGCTTCAAACTGTCGCTGCGAGGTTACGACCCGCTGTACGACACGCGAGCGTTCTCCGACGAACTGAAGTCGCGGCGAGCCAACATCGCCAACCCGGACAACAGTCTGATGCTGCTTAAGGCGACCGGTGCGGTGCCGCATGTCGGCGGCCAGCTCACGAAGCAGGGCTCGGACTACTACAACCTGATTCGCGACTGGATCGCTGGCGGTGCAAAGCTCGATCTGACGTCGCCGCGAGTTGTTTCGATCGAAGTTACTCCGGAGAACCCGGTCGTGCAGAAGCTCGGCGACACCGCTCAGATGAAAGTCGTCGCGACGTACTCAAACGGCGACGTCAAGGACGTCACAACGGAAGCGTTCATCGAGAGCGGTAACACAGACGTTGCCGATACCGAAGTCGGCGGTCTGGTCACGACAAAGCGACGAGGTGAAGCACCGATTCTCGCCCGTTACGAAGGTCGCTACGACGCAACGACTCTGACCGCAATGGGCGACCGCAGTGGCTTTGTCTGGGAAGCTCCGGAAAGTTGGAACTTCATCGACGGCCACGTGGCCAGCAAACTCGAACGCATGAAGATTCGCTCGTCAGGCCTGTGCTCGGACGCGGAATTCATTCGCCGTCTCTATCTCGACCTGACCGGCCTGCCGCCGACAGCTGAGGACGTCAAAGCGTTCATCGCCGACGCGCGTGACGCTCGCGAGAAACGGAACGAGCTGATTGACAAGCTGATCGGCACCGACGACTTCGTTGACCACTGGACCAACAAGTGGGCCGACCTGCTGCAAGTCAACCGGAAGTTCCTGGCTCCCGAAGGCGCGAAGGCGTTCCGCGACTGGATTCGCAACGAAATCGCGTCCAACACGCCGTACAACGAGTTCGCCCGCAAGGTGCTAACGGCGGAAGGCTCGAACAAAGACAACCCGGCAGCCTCGTACTACAAGATTCTGCGGGCACCCGCCGAAACGATGGAAAACACGACGCACCTGTGGCTGGCGGTTCGCTTCAACTGCAACAAGTGCCACGACCATCCGTTCGAGCGTTGGACTCAGGACCAGTACTACCAGACGGCGGCCTACTTCGCTCAGTTTGGCCTGAAGAACGATCCGGCCTCGGGCGATCGCAAAATCGGCGGGACGGCTGTCGAAGGTGCCAAGCCTCTGTACGAAGTCGTCTTCGATAAGCAGGACGGCGAGATCACGCACGATCGCACCGGCCAGGTGACCGCTCCCGAATTCCCCTACGACTGCAGTTACGAAGCTCCTGAAAACGCGACTCGGCGTCAGCAACTCGCCGCCTGGATCACGTCTCCGGACAACCGGTACTTCGCGAAGAGCTATGTGAACCGCATCTGGGGCTACCTGATGGGCGTCGGCCTGATCGAGCCGCTCGATGACATTCGTGCTGGCAACCCGCCGACGAATCCGGAATTGCTTGACGATCTCACGCAGAAGTTCATCGCCAGCGGCTTCAACGTTCGCGAGTTGATGCGAACGATCTGCCAGTCGCGGACCTATCAGTTGTCGATGGCCACCAACGAGTGGAACGCCGACGACAAAACGAATTACTCGCACGCCGTGCCGAAGCGACTGACCGCTGAAGCACTGTTCGACGCGATTCACCGCGTGACCGGATCGACGCCGAACATTCCTGGCGTTCCGGCCGGTACGCGAGCCCAGCAGATTCCGGATTCCGGAGTCAAACTGGCCGACGGCTTCCTGTCGAACTTCGGTCGCCCGGCTCGCGAAAGCGCCTGTGAGTGTGAGCGATCTTCTGGCGTCGCACTCGGCCCAGTCATGGCTCTCGTCAGTGGCCCGACCGTCGGCAACGCGATCTCTGATTCCATGAACGCGATCGCAACGCTCGTCGGTACAGAAAACGACAACACGAAGCTGATCAACGAACTTTTCCTCCGCATCCTGAACCGGCCTGCCGAGCAGGAAGAAGTCGATGCCGTGCTCGCATCGATGCAGACGATCGGCGACGACGACAAGCGTCTGAACGAGCAGCTTGCCGCTCGTGAGGACTGGTGGAAGGCTGAGAAGCCGAAACGCGAACTGCAGCGCGAGCAGGAGATCTCCGTCGCGAAGTCTGATCTCGAAGCCTACGAAAAGCAGATCGCTCCGAAGGTCGCCGAGCTGAACAAGGCGCGTGACGAGCGGATCGCAAAGGCTGAAGCCGCTCTGAAAGCATACGACGACAAACTGCCGGAACACGCAGTCAACCGGCTGAAGCAGGGCGGCAACGCGGAGTGGTTCCCGCTCGAAGCGGTCGCACTCGAAGCGACGAAGGGTATCACGCTCGAACGTCTCGATGATCGATCGATCCAGGCCAGCGGAAAGGCCGATAACGGAGCGTACACCGTGACACTGAAGACCTCGCTGAAAGGCATCACCGGCTTCCGCGTCGAAGCGCTGCCGTATCAGAAAGAAAAGGGCTTCGGCCCCGGCCTTCCGGAGAACGGGAACTTTGTCGTGACCGAATTCGAGCTGCACGCGGGTTCGTCGGCCAAGCCAAACGAACTGCAGAAAGTGGCTCTGCAGAACGCTCAGGCTGATTTCCTGCAGGAAGGCTTCAACGCCGCTCTAACGATCGATGGTAACGCCGGAAACCAGAATGGCTGGGCGATTAGCGCTGCGGGAGGCGTCGTTCACTGGCTGACCTTCGAGGCGAAGGAGCCGCTCGGTTCCGACGAAGGCACGACTCTCAAGCTGATCATTCACCAGAATCACCCGGCGAAAGAGCACCTGCTGGGTCGCTTCCGGATTTCGGCAACGACGACAAAGAGCCCCGGCCTGAGCCTGCCGGAAAGCCTGAGTGCCATCGCCGCTGTCGCGGAAGCTCAGCGGTCCGAGACTCAGAAAGCGACACTGCTTGAGTGGTTCCGCAAGTCCGACATGGGCCTTGCCAATCACAACAAGGCAGTCGCCGATGCAAAGCAGCCGGTCCCTGAAGACGAAGGCGTGACGAAACGCAAATCAACCGTTGAATTCGTCAGCCGGGCAGTTCAGGACGACCAGCAACTGCTGCAGCTGCGCAAGGACAGCGAGTTCAGTAAGCAGCAGGCTTCAGCCGTTCGCCTGACCGCCGCCCAGGACCTCGCCTGGGCATTGATCAACTCGCCGGAATTCCTGTTCAATCACTGATCGACTGCTGGCTGAGACAACCCAATCGTCGAAGTTCTGTTTGAGGACGTGAGTAATGTGGAGAATTGCTGGAGAACCTGGACGCGATCTGTGTGACAGTGGCCTGGGCGTTTCGCGGCGGGATGTGTTGCGGGTTGGTGGTTCTGGGATGCTCGGGCTTTCGCTGGGCGGAGCACTGCAGCTTCAGGCGGACGCGGCGTCTGCTGGTTCCGGCGGCGGAGCGGGCTGGGGCAAGGCAAAGCACATTGTCATGTGCTATCTGCAGGGAGGGCCCTCGCACCTGGACCTGTGGGATCCAAAAACGGGCGTGCCGGACAATGTGAAGTCCGCCTTCAAGCCGATCGACACGAAGCTGCCGGGCATTCAGTTCAGCGAACTGCTTCCGAATCTGGCTCAGGTCAACGACCGCTTCACGATGATCCGGTCGATGAGCTACACGCCTAACGGCCTGTTTAACCACACGGCGGCGATCTACCAGATGATGACGGGTTACACGACGGACAAGGTCAGT
>JAPOLP010000195.1 GCA_029977045.1 Planctomycetota bacterium | reverse complement strand
GAAGACGCAGACGACTCGGCCTTCTGTCAGCGATTTGAGTCCGTCGACGACGCGGCGAAGCGCGTCATCGGTGTGTGCATAGTCGACGAAAACGCGAATGCCGCGAGCTGACTCGATCGGCTCCAGCCGGCCTGGCACGCTTGGCAGCGTGGCCAGGGATTCGGCAATGACCGAAGGCTTCAGGCCAAAGTGCTGGGCAACGGCGATCGCCGCCAGCGCATTCGACACGTTGTGCCGGGCGGGCAGCGGCAGACGGACGTTGAACTCGGCACTGCCGGACAGGACGGCGAATTCGGTTCCCGTCAGCGATTCGTTTTCGATGATCGCTTTGATCGTTGCGTCCGACGCTTCGGCCTCGATGCGTGATTCGACGATCGACGTGGTGACGACGCGGCGAGCGGATCGTTCGGCGGTTCGCAGCAGTCGCCGGGCTCCGGGATCGTCGACGTTGATGACGATCACGCCGCCGGTAGTGACGTGCTGAATGATGCGGCCCTTGGCGGCGGTGTATTCGTCAATGTTCGGGTGATAGTCGAAGTGGTCCTGCGTGATGTTCGTGATGACGGCAGCGTTGAGCTGCACTCCGGACAGGCGGCTCTGATGCAGAGCGTGGCTCGACAGTTCAATCGCGGCGTGCGAGCAGCCGGCTTCGAGCATCCGGCGGAACCAGCGGGCCGCCGTCTTCGGGTCGGGAGTTGTCAGCGAGGCTGGTTCGGTCACGGCTGAGTCTGAGTATTCGACCGTGCCCAGCAGGCCGCAGTGTCGTCCGGCAGTTTTCAGCAACGAGCGGATCATCCACGCGGTCGTTGTCTTGCCATTCGTACCCGTGACGCCGGCGATCTGCATTCGAGCGGCGGGGTTGCCATACAATGCCTGGCAGAGTTCTGCGTAGGCCGATCGAACGTCGGGCACGATGCACTGCCGAACGGACGTGTCCGCCAGAGGATGCGATGTCAGAACTGCGGTGCATCCGCGAGCAACCGCTTCCGGGACGAAGACCGCGCCGTCGGCTTTGGTGCCGGGGATCGCAGCGAAGACTGAGTCCGGTCCGGCCTGGCGGCTGTCGTCAGTCACGTCGGCGGCGATGATCTCCCCGCAGCCAACAAAACTGGCTCCGGGCAGCAGGCGACGCAGACTGACCGGCACTGGCACCGCAGGTAGCGACAGCGGCATGGAACTCGGACCTCCCTGTCCGGGCGAACGCGACCGCAGGCGAGCCGATTCGCCGAGCGCTGGCACCGGTAGACTGAACGCTCAATCCGGCAATCCTTTGCCTTGCTGAGCAGGTCGCGGATTCTTCGCATTCTGCCAGAACGGTCAAGGTGAGATTATCTGCTACGGTTTTCCTCGTCGTACTGTCTGGACGGGCCTGTTGACGCCGCGAAACGTCCGCATCGGCGAAGACACAGGCGGTCAGTTCAGGTTACGATCCGGGCCCCCGCGTGTTGCCATCGGGCAGCAAACTGCGGTTCAGATGTCCTGTCGTTCTCGCCACTCACCCTTCCCGCCGGGATTCGAACTGTCAATGCCCGCTACTCCTCCATCCCGTGTGAACGAGCTGCGCCGCGATGGCGCCTCGACTCAGCCGGAGCGAGTGGAATTTTCAGGCACGGCGGCGCCACGGGAAATCGTTGCTCCGGGCGACTTTTATGCGGTCGCTGCGGAAACCCGCTGGCCGTCAGCCGAGTCACCGCCACCGACGGACGACACTCGCAATAAGTCGCAGCCTGGCGGTGAGACGACGACGCGGCACATTCTCGAATCGTTTCTGTGTCTGGCGATCGCTGTCATCGTTTTCCGCTCTTTCGTGCTGGAAGGCTACATCATCTCGACGGGGTCAATGGCTCCGACACTGCTTGGCTACCACAAGCGAGTGAAGTGCCCCGACTGCGGGTTTCAGTTCGCGGTCGGGGTCGCGTTCGACGATGGCTCGGCTGAGCAGGCACACCAGGTGACGTGTCCGAACTGCGAGCAGTCGCACATTGATGCATCGACCGTCCCGAAGAACAGTGGCGATCAGCTGCTCGTCTTCAAGGAAGCGTTTTCGTTTCGTGACCCGGAGCGCTGGGAGATCGCCGTTTTTCTGAATCCGAACGATCCAACACAGGCTTACGTGAAGCGAACGATCGGGCGACCGGGCGAGAAGGTTCAGATTCGCGACGGCGACGTTTTCATTAACGATCAGCGGGCTCGCAAGTCGTATGCGAAACAGCTGTCGATGCGGATTCCTGTTTTCGACGACGCACACTATCCGCAGTTCGATCAGGTGTTTTCGCGCTGGCTGCCCGAGCCCGGATGGTCCCATGCCGCCGGACAGTTCAGCTATTCGCCGACTGAGCACTCGACGGAGGCCGCCGCCGGGCTCAGTCCGGAGTTCGCCTGGGTCAGTTATTTCAATCTCGATCGAACACAGTCCCGTGCGCGACCGAATCTCGACCTGCCGATCGATGCTACGATCGCGGCGGGCGGTCCGGACGATGCCGACGGACTTCCTCACGAAGCCAGTGAAGGTCAGGCAGGACCGATCACGGACAGGTACGGCTACAACGCTCCGACGCGGTCGCGTGAGGCCACGCCGGTCCACGACCTGATGCTCAGCTGCCATGTCACCTTTCCGGAATCTCGCGGCCAGTTCGCCGCAGTGCTGCGTCATCGGGATCGATTTGCCGTCTTCCGTCTTGATCGCGAAGCCCGCAACGTCGCCGCGTGGCTGAGCAGCCACAGTGCCGAACACGCCGTCTGGCTGATGACGTCCGGCAAGCGTCCCATTGTCGCGGCTCCGGTCGAACCTGAATCCTTCGCCGCTCCCATCGAAGTCGACGTTTCGACATTCGACCGGCAGTTGATCGTTGGTCTGAATGCCGAGCCGGTTCTGTCGACGGATCTCGACCAGCCGATCGATGAGTTCTCGCCAGCCGATCCCGAGCAGCGTTCTCCAGAGTCCACTTCGAGCGGGCAGGAGATCGTGCTCGCCTCAGCTCAGGCAACCGACCTCACTGGAACAACCGCCGAAACTGCCGACGCAGACGGTCGGACAGTTCAGTTCGGAGCACACGGCGGCACCGTCGACATCACCAGCCTGTGTCTCTACCGCGACGTTCACTACACCGACTACGACTACCGGCACGGGGTCAAGGAGCCAGTCTTTCTGGGGGACGACGAGTTCTTCTTCCTCGGCGACAACAGCCCGGTCTCGCTGGACAGTCGCGGGTGGAAGAGCCCGACAGTCGCCCGGCATTTGATCGTCGGTCGGCCACTGGTTGTTCACCTGCCGTCAAAGCCGGGCGAGTTGCACTTTGCTGGCCAGGCTCGCAGCATCCGCGTTCCCGACTTCTCAAGGATGCGGTATGTCCGCTGAGTTTTCCGCAGACTGAAACCTTTGCTCGCTGCAGGGCGTACTGAGAACCTGCAGACCGCCTCTCACAAAACCAGCAGACCCACAAAACCAGCAGACCCACAAAACCAGCAGACGCTGTGACGGTATGACGAAATCAAAAACCCAGACTGAGTGTTCCGAGCAGTTTGAATCGGCAGTGGCCGCGATGCTGCGGGGCGTCTTCCCAAAGAAGGCCATCAAGTCTTTTTGCGTGATGGTGCTGCAGAACCGTGAGACGGTCGAATCGATCGTTGTCGCCTTCGTCCTGGCGTTCCTGTTCCGAGCGTTTGAAGCCGAAGCGTTCGTCATTCCGACCGGCTCGATGGCACCGACGCTGTATGGTCGCCACAAGGAAATGAAGTGCGAGCAATGCGGCTTCACGTCGGCACTGGGGGCCAGCGACGAGATCGACGACGCCACCGGGCTCTACATGGACAACATGCGGATCGACGAGGCCATGTGCCCGAACTGCCGGTATCTCAATCCGGTCCGCAACCTGCCCGTCTTCAAGGGCGACCGCATCCTGGTCAACAAGTTCCCGTACGAGTTCGGCGATCCGCAGCGGTGGGACGTGCCGGTCTTCAAGTACCCGGAGAAGCCAACAACCAACTACATCAAGCGGCTGGTGGGACTGCCCGGCGAGACCATCCTGATCAAACGCGGCGACGTGTACCGTGTCGAAGACGACCGCTCGCGAACGATTCTGCGCAAGTCGCCGGAGAAGCAGAAGGAACTGCAGATCCCGGTTTACGACAGCAACCATCCCGAGACCGCTCTGCACGCGAAGGGTTGGCCGAAACGCTGGGCACCTGTCGAAAAGTCCGAAGCGCTCGCTGGTGATTCTGGAGTTGCTCCCATCGCAGGCTGGGCGGAGACAACGACCGGATGGCAGACCGCTGAAGACAGCCGCTCGTTCACGCTGACGGCCGATCAGGCCGTGTCGCCGCGCTGGCTGCGGTACCGCCATTTCGTTCCACGGCAGGAAGACTGGTACGAAGCTCTGGAAGGCGACTCCGCTCCAAACGATCCCGCGTACTTTGCCGACGCTCGATCGACGGCACCGCAACCGCAGCTCATCACCGACTTCTGCGGATACAACTCGTACGTTGGCGGGCACGGGACTCTGGACAGCAACTGCTACTGGATCAGTGACCTGACGCTGTCCGGACGCATCGAACTCGCCCTGATCAGCGACGGAGCCACACTCACGCTTGAACTGAACGACGGAGTTCGCGCCTACCGCGCCCGGATCGACTTGAACTCAGGCAAGGCAACGCTGTTCAGCGTGCTGCGGTTCGCCGGTGAAGACGAACAACAACTGGCCGAAGCCGACACACGCATGTCTGGTGACGGCAATTATCGATTCCGGTTCGCCAACGTCGACGACCGGCTGTGTCTGTGGATCGACAACCGGCTGATCGATTTCGGTATGGCGGCTGAGTACACAGTCGACGACTCGCTGATCCCCAGCCCGCAGAACGAAGACCTGACGCCGGTGGGGATCGCGTTGAGCAACGCCTCGGCCACCGTGTCCGACCTGCTGATCGAACGCGACATCTATTATCGGGCCAGCCAGATCGACAATGACGAGTTCGATCGGTTCTCTGGCGGCGGCGACGAAGAACATCCCTGGCCCAGCGACCTGCGGCGCGCTCTGAATGATCCCGCGAAGTGGTACGAGGTCTACGACGCCCGAGACCGCGAGGCTCAGTTCACGCTCGACGAAGACGAATATCTGATGCTCGGCGACAATTCGCCCCGCAGCCAGGACAGCCGCGTCTGGCCGAATTCGCGCGGAGCAAAACACCGTCACGCGGTTCCTCGATCGGCACTCGTCGGACGGGCGTTCTACATTTACTGGCCGCACGGCATCCCGTTCCTCAATGACGGGCAGGGTTATCCGTCCCCACTGTGGGGCTACCACAACGAAGCCACTCAGAACGGCGTCCAGAAGTCCAACTACCAGGACCTGAGGGTTCCGTTCTATCCGAACTTCGGTCGAATGCACCGTATCCGCTAAGCTCGGGCAGCAATCCTCGGACACTCGACAGGCAGACTCACCTCCATCTATTGAATTCTCACGATCAAGGACGATCGCTATGGCTGGTGCGACTCAACATCCCGCAAGTGCTTCGCTGAATCCTGACGCCGACCATGCGGCAGGCCGATCGAAATATCGCCTGCTGGAGTGTATCGATCTCGTCAAGGACTATCCCGGCAAGCGGGCAGTCGACGGCGTTGACTTTCACGTGATGCCGGGCGAGATCGTCGGGCTGCTCGGCCCGAACGGAGCGGGTAAGACGACGACGTTCCGCATGGCCTGCGGCATGATCTCGCCGACCGAAGGCGAGGTCTTCCTCAACGGAGCTGATGTCACACAGTGGCCGATGTACCGGCGGGCTCAGAACGGCATGGGCTACCTGCCGCAGGATTACAGCATCTTCCGCAACCTGACGGTCGCCCAGAACATCCACGCCGTGCTGGAATACCTGCCGATGTCGCGGGGTGAGCGAAACGACAAGGTCGACCATCTGCTCAATCAGTTCGGCCTCGGCGACAAACGCAAGCAGGTCTCGCACTCGATGTCCGGCGGCGAAAAACGCCGACTCGAAATTGCCCGCTGTCTGGCGACCGACCCGGTTCTGATCCTGCTCGACGAGCCGTTCACCGGCATCGACCCGGTCACGATTCACAGCATCCAGGACATCATGGGCGAACTGAAGAGTCAGGGCATCTCGATCCTGCTGACCGACCACCGCGAACGGGAAACGTTGACAATTACCGATCGCAACTACGTGATCTTTCAAGGCAAGGTGCTGGTTAGCGGCGACGCCGAAACCGTCCTCAGCAACCCGGACGCGCAGCGCCAGTACTTCGGCGAACGCTTCGACGCCTCATCGATCATCCAGTCGCGAGAGTCCTTCCGCAAAGACGACCGCAACGCCGCATGAGCCTCGATTGGCGAGCGGTGTAGGCCGGACCAAGGAGCGCAGCGACGCCGTTCCGGCACTCAGGATCTCAATTTGCGTTCAGCAACTGCCGGAGCGGCGCAGAGCTTGATCCGGCCTACGAGAGTTCAGACGCGAATGCTCGCAGTTCCGGCTCCTCTCGGTCGAGTCCCTCATCGACGCTGACAACTGGCTCGTAACCAAATTCTCGTTGTGCCTTGTCGATTCGGTACGTGTGTGAGGCCGCAAGCTGGCTTGCAAGAAACCGCGTCATTGGCGGTTCGCCGGAGATTCGCAGCAGCGAATACACGCTTTCGAAGACGGCTCCAATCCGGTACGCGGCTTTTGCCGAGATTCGCTTCGTCACCGGTGGAAGACCGGCCCGACCGAGCAGTGTGTTGATCCACTCGCCGCAGTTCACGGGCTCGGGCTCGTTGATGAAGTAGGCCTGCCCGGCAACGGCTGATCCTGGTTCGAGAGCTTTCGCGGCTTGAAGATGCGCTGCGGCGACGTTTTCAACATACGCCATCGAGATCAGATTCGTGCCGTCTCCAACGAGCCGCAGCCGCCCGCTCTTTGCCCGCCGGATCAGCCGCGGAACAAGCTGAGTGTCTCGCGGTCCCCAGATCAGGTGCGGTCGCAGCGCGCACGTCGCAAGCTGACCATCGTTCGCCGCCAGCACAGCCTGCTCGGCGAGTGCCTTCGTGTGCGGATAGTGTGAGAGCCAGGTCGTCGGATACGGCAGTGATTCGTCTGCGTCGACGTGATCGCGTCCGTCAAACACAACGCTCGGCGAGCTGGTGAAAACGAGCTTGCTAACGTTGTGTTTCCGGCACCCCGCGATAACGTTCTGAGTGCCGACAGTATTCACACCGTGAAACATCTCCCACGAGCCCCAGATACCAGGCACGGCGGCAACGTGAAACACGGCATCAATGCCTTCGCACGCCGAAGCAACAAAAGCGGCGTCCTGCAGCTCGCCTCGCGCAGTCTCGACGCCCAGCTCATCAAGTGCCGCATAACGACCGCGGCAGAGCACGCGAACTTCCGCTCCGTCCGCCAGCAGTTGCTCGACAACGTACTGTCCCAGAAAGCCACCGCCGCCAGTCACAAGAGCTTTCATACCGACTCCAGAACTTCCAGCTCACGCAGCATTGCGAGCGTCTCTTCGAGCGGCAGTCCGACGACGTTGCTGTAGCTGCCTTCGAGCTTCGTCACAAAAACACTGCCCGCTCCCTGAATCGCGTATCCGCCGGCTTTACAGTTTGGCTCGCCAGTCGCCAGATACCAGTCAAGCCAATCGCCGATGTCGCTCCACATCGTGACCTGCGTCGAGCAGACCCGATCGAGCACCGTCGTCTTGCCTGTCGAACGGCAACAGCGGGCGATGGAAACGCCGCTCATCACGGTGTGCGTCCGACCGGCAAGATATTGCCGGAACCAATCGGCAACGACGGTCTGCCAGTCACCCACTTCCGGCGGTTGTCCCAGCGACAGCGGGCGGCCAGCGTCGTCGGTCACGATGACTGTCGTGTCGGCACAGATCACTGCGAACTCGTCTGCGGTGACCTGGCTTCGAGCGGCGATATCGTTCGCCGTCAACTGCTGCAGCACATCGGCGAGTTTCGCGGCCACGATTTCGCCAATGCGCAATTCAAAACCCGCGAGTGTGATCACGTCGTCGAATCCCGGCTCGTCCGCATTGAGTGGCGGGCAGACAATGAGGTCTCTGCCCGGAAGTGCTGCACTCAGCAGATCAAGCCGCCTCGGCGAACGCGAACCGACAACGATGGGAATCACGAAGCACGATCCTCAAAACAACTCAGAGACGGACTGCCAACGAATGAGTCGAATCTCGCGAATAAAAACTCAACTGCGACTGCTATTCGTAACATTCGCGAAATTCGTTGGCCTCACCGCTTGCGTTTGCCGGGGACTTTCTGCCGATCAGTGGCTCGCATTTCCGTCGCGACCCCCTGGTCGCCCTGCTGCTTCATCCAGGCATCGAGTTCCGAAGACAACTCACCCTTCACGGCAGCGTACTGCGGATCGTTGATCAGGTTGTGCATCTCGAACGGATCCTTTGACAGGTCGTACAGTTCCTCGGCAGGTCGCCGCTGATAGAACTCGCCACGAGCCTTTGTCACCCCTTTGTCAGCAACCCACGATTCCCAGACTCCGCCACCACCACCCGGAACAGTGTTCGCGTTCTCGAACGCCGACTCGTGGCTCAGATTCCGGATGTACTTGATGCTGCGGTTTCTCGCCGAGCGAATCGGGTAAGACTCGGACGCGTTGATCGTCCCTCGCGTTGTGTGTGCTCCGAAAACCAGATCACGATGCGTCGACGCCTTGCCCAGCAACACGTTCAGAAAGCTGCGGCCATCGAATCCGCTACTG
>JAPOLP010000709.1 GCA_029977045.1 Planctomycetota bacterium | reverse complement strand
CGATGCTGGCCGCCGCGAACGAACTGGATCTGACGCCGGGCGGTCGACCGGTCAATCTCTTCTCGCAACTATTTCCGAAACGCCGCACGCTGTACGGACTCGTCGACCGCCAGTTTCTGCCCAGCCTGCTGCGGACGTTCGACTTCGCGAATCCCGATCTGCACATCCCGCAGCGGCTGGAGACGACGGTCCCGCAGCAGTCGCTGTTCTTCATGAACGATCCGCTGGTCCTCGACCGCTCGCGGGCACTCGCCGCCTTTGCGACTTCAACGTCCGAGTCGACGGACGACCGCCTGCTGGCGATGTTCCGTCGGGTATGGCAGCGGAACCCGACGGTCGAGGAACTCGAAGACGCCCGAACTCTGCTGACGCTCGCGGAACGTGACGAGCAACCCGCGGCACCGGTCACGGCAGCCGACTGGCAGTACGGCTACGGCGAGTACGCTGAGGCAGACCAGCGGGTCGTCAACTTCAACCTGCTGCCGCACTTCACCGGCGAAGCCTGGCAGGGTGGCCCAAACTGGCCGGACGCGAAACTCGGATGGGTGCAGTTAACCGCTGACGGCGGACACCCCGGAAACACTCGCAGCCACGCGTCCGTCCGCCGCTGGACGGCTCCGCGAGAGATGATGATTTCCGTGCGTTCGAGAGTCGTTCACGAGCGACCGCCCGGCGACGGCATCAGAACATTCATCGTCAGCTCACGAGCCGGGCTGCTGGCCAACGCGAAGGTCCATCAGCAAACCGTCGACCTGAACGTCGACAAGCTGCAGGTTCAGCAGGGCGAGACGATCGACTTCGTGGTCGATATCGGCGACGTACTCAACAGCGACGAGCACCTCTGGTCGGCAACGATCAGCGGCAGTGCTGGTGAGAATCGCGAGAAGGCCGCTGCGGCACCAGTCACCTGGAACTCGCAGATGGACTTCCCGCAGAATCTGGTCCAGCGGCTGACCTGCTGGGAACAACTGGCTCAGACGCTGCTGGCGTCGAACGAATTTCTGTTTGTGGATTAAGGAACGCTCCATGCACCCGCATGCGCAACCGTCATTCCCGGCAACCCGCCGCGAGATGCTGTGTCGATCGGCGCTGGGACTCGGGGCGCTCGGCCTGAGCAGCCTGCTCGGCGATGACGGCGTTCTGGCCGCGTCGCCGGACGACCGTCCGCTCGATCCGAAGCAGCCGCATTTTCAACCGAAGGCGAAACGCGTCATCCACTTCTTTTTGAATGGAGGGCCATCGCACGTCGACACGTTCGACAGAAAAACGGAACTCGACCGCTACGACGGCAAACTGCTGAGCAACACGCTGACGACCGAGCGGAAGACCGGGGCGGCGTTCGCCTCGCCGTTCCAATTTCGGAAGCGCGGCGAGTGCGGCATCGAGGTTAGTGATATCTTCGCGAAGACGGCCGAGCACATCGACGACATCGCGGTCATCCGCTCCATGTATGCCCAGGTGCCGAACCACGAGCCGTCGCTGATGCTGATGAACTGCGGTGACTCGATTCAGACCCGCCCCAGCTTCGGAGCGTGGACGCTGTACGGGCTGGGCACCGAGAACCAGAACCTGCCCGGCTTCATCGCCATGTGCCCGAACGGCCTGCCGATCAAGGACAGCGAGAACTGGCAGTCCGCGTTTCTGCCGGGAGCTTACCAGGGCACGTACATCGATCCGTCGAAGTCGAAGCTGCGGGACCTGATCGAGAACATCGAGCATCCACAGATCTCGACCGCCGATCAACGCCGTCAGCTCGACCTGCTGGCCCGATGGAATGCCCGACATCGGAAGGCGCGGCTCGACGACCGGCTGGACGCCCGGATTCACTCGTACGAACTCGCGTTCCGAATGCAGGACGCCGCCAGTGAAGCGTTCGACATCTCACGCGAGCCCGCTCACACGCAGAGGATGTATGGCAACGGTGTCCACGCTCGCCAGACGCTGATTGCCCGGCGGCTGCTGGAACGTGGCGTGCGGTTCGTCCAGTTGTGGCACGGAGCCGGTCAGCCCTGGGACAACCATACTCAGATCAAGGCCAACCATTCCCGCCTCGCCGCCGAAATCGATCAGCCCATCGCGGCGCTGATAACAGACCTGAAGCAGCGGGGAATGCTGGAGGACACCCTGATCCTGTGGGGCGGTGAGTTCGGTCGAACGCCCACCGTCGAACTCGGTGGAGATGGCAAGGCTCAGCTTGGCCGCGACCACAATCACTACGGCTTCAGCGTCTGGCTGGCCGGCGGCGGCATCAAAGGCGGAACGGTCTACGGCTCGACGGACGAGTTTGGCTTCGCGGCTCAGGAGAACCCCACCAGCGTCCACGACCTCCACGCCACAATGCTGCACCTGCTCGGCCTGGACCACGAGACTCTAACTTATCGCTACGCCGGTCGCGACTTCCGCCTGACCGACGTGCATGGCGAAGTCATCCGGGAGATCATCGCGTAGCGGGCAGTCGGAATCCCTCGACAACCACTCAGCAGGCTTCGCGGCGCGACATCACTTTCAGCCAGACACTCACACGGACACACAGCATTCCAACGGAAGGAACTTCTGAATGGCGATCAAGGAACTCACCGAGGAGCAGATTCGAGAATGGACGCTCGAGCAGAAAGATCGCTGGTGGCTGGAAAACGTCTATCGCGGGGACATGCCGCAGTTGACGCTGCGAGCTGCTCTGACCGGGTTCTTCCTGGGCGGCATCCTGTCCGCGACGAATCTCTACATCGGAGCGAAGACCGGCTGGTCGCTGGGCGTCGGGATCACGTCGGTGATTCTGGCGTTCGCCATGTTCCGCATCCTGCAGCGGTTCGGCGCCCGCGAGTTCACCATCCTCGAGAACAACGCGATGCAGTCCATCGCGACGTCGGCGGGATACATGACCGCCCCGCTGATCTCGTCGCTGGCCGCCTACATGATCGTCAATGAGCTACTGATTCCGTGGTGGCAGATCATCCTGTGGAATATCGCGCTGTCGGTGCTGGGCGTGCTGTTCGCGTTTCCGCTCAAGCGACGCTTCATCAACGACGAACAGCATCCGTTTCCCGAGGGCAAGGCGGCGGGCTTCGTCATGGACTCACTGCATTCGTCGGACGCGGTCGTCGGACTGTTCAAGGCCCGGGTTCTGGCCTGCGCGGCCGGGACCGCGGCGTTCATCAAGTTCCTGCAGTCGGAAAGCATCCAGATTCTCTTTCAGGGCAAGCTGCTGCGGATCGCTCAGGACAAGGTCTGGCACCTGAAGGAAGACCTGTTCGAGATGCTCGGACTGGTCGGTGACAAGTGCCCGACGATTCGCGGCATTCCGATGGAACAGCTGACCGTCACTCCGGGGGTCGAGATCGCGCTGATGGGCGCCGGCGGCCTGATGGGTATCCGCGCCGCGACGTCGCTGCTGCTGGGAGCGATCCTTAACTTCGTCGTGCTGGCTCCGTGGATGGTCGACGCTGGCGAGATTCAGCGGACGGCTGCGGGGACAGTCACCTTCCGGAATATCACCGTGTGGTCGCTGTGGCCTGGCGTGGCCGCGATGGTCGTGGCGTCCTTCGTGCCGCTGTTCGCCAAACCAAAGGTCTTCCTGACCGCTTTCCAGGGACTGCTGGGAAAGAAGCCGGATGGCAGCGACGAGAAGACGGGGGAGGCCATCATCGCCACGCAGACTCAGAAGGTGCCCATCCTGTACGTGGACGAACAGGACGCCAACGACCCATCGGACACGTTCATGTCGATCATCGCCAAGATGGGCAACGACCAGCGCGAGCCGGACGAGCTCGACGAGCACGCGGAGGTGACGCTGATGGCCAAGGTGCTGCAGGCGATCCCCAACGTGCACAAGAGCGAGGCCCAGGTGAGATGT
>JAPOLP010000258.1 GCA_029977045.1 Planctomycetota bacterium | reverse complement strand
TCGAAGGCCTGCTCCCCGAAGCCAAGCCAGCGGTTATCGCTTCGCGGCCCGACGAGAAGAACTGAATCAGTTCTCGCGAAACCTTGCGGCACCTTCTGACACGAAGCGTCGACACTGCTGGCAGCCGGACTTCATCGCTCTCCTGAGCATCGAATCCCATTCCGATCAACTAGCCCAGAAGCTCCAGTCGAGTTCGCCTGCGATCGCATCCAAAACAAAAACGCCGTGAACGCAGTTCGAGAAAGCGATTCGCGGCGTTTGTTGATCCAGCTCAGCAGGCTTATTCAGCCGCTGCGGCAACCTCTTCTGCCGGAGCTTCCGCCTCGATCAATTGCCCCTCGAAGTCGAGCTGCTTCTGATCGCCGACGGTCTTCACCTTGATCAGGATGTGGTTCTTACCCTCAAAGGCACCGCGGAGAAGTTCTTCGGCGAGCGGGTCTTCGATGCACTGGCCGACCGAGCGACGCAGCGGGCGGGCACCGTAATCTGTGTCGTCACCCTGATCGATGATGAACTGCTTGGCTTCGTCGGTCAGTTCGAGCCCCAGGCCGCGTTCGGCCAGACGCTCGCGAACCTTGGACAGTTCGATCTCGACGATCTCCTTCAGGTTCTCGTTGTTGAGCTTCTTGAAGATGACGACTTCGTCCAGTCGGCCAAGGAATTCCGGTCGGAACTCCTGCTGAAGAACGTGCATCACTTCAGTCTTCATGCCTTCGTAGCTGGCTTCTTCCGTCTTCTTCTGGAAGCCGAAGCTGGCACCATGCGAAATCGCCTGAGCACCGGCGTTCGTCGTCAGAATGATGATGACGTTCTTGAAGTCGACCTTGCGGCCAAAGCTGTCCGTCAGATGCCCCTCTTCCATGATCTGCAGCATCATGTTGAAGACGTCCGGGTGCGCCTTTTCGACTTCGTCGAGCAGCACGACGGCGTACGGACGACGGCGAATCTTCTCGGTGAGCTGACCGCCTTCTTCAAACCCGACGTATCCCGGAGGCGCACCGATCAGTCGGCTGACGTTGTGCTTCTCCATGTACTCGGACATGTCGATCTGAATCAGAGCTTCCTCGTCGCCGAACATGAATTCGGCGAGCGTCTTGGCCAGCAGCGTCTTACCGACACCGGTCGGGCCGGCGAACAGGAAGCAGCCGGTCGGGCGTTTCGGATCCTTCAGGCCACTGCGGCTGCGACGAACGGCTTTCGAGACCTGCCTGATCGCCTCGTCCTGGCTGATGACGCGGCGGTGCATTTCGTCTTCCATCTGCAGCAGCCGGACCGCGTCCTCGCTCGACAACCGAGTCAGCGGGATGCCCGTCATCTTCGCGACGACTTCGGCGATCACCTCGGCATCGACGACGCCTTCGTTTTCCTCGGACTTTTCTCGCCATTCCTGCGTGAGCTGTTCCTTCTTCTTCTTCAGCTTGTCGGCCTGGTCACGCAGCGACGCAGCCTTTTCGAAGTCCTGATTTGCTACGGCTTCTTCCTTCTGCTGATTCAGCCGCTCGGCTTCCTCTTCGATTTCCTTCAGGTCCGGCGGACGCACCATCGACTTCAGTCGGATGCGCGCACCCGACTCGTCGATCACGTCAATCGCTTTGTCTGGCAAACAGCGTCCCGTGATGTATCGTGATGACAGTTCGACGGCTGATGTCAGAGCGTCATCCGTGATCTGCACCTTGTGATGCTGCTCGTAGCGTTCACGCAGACCTTTGAGGATTTCAACGGTCTGCTCGTCCGTCGGCGGATCGACCATGACGGTCTGGAAGCGGCGTTCCAGTGCCCCGTCTTTCTCGATGTATTTGCGGTATTCGTCGAGCGTTGTCGCACCGATGCACTGCAGTTCGCCGCGGCTGAGAGCCGGCTTCAGCCCGTTCGACGCGTCAATCGCGCCTTCCGCACCACCAGCACCAACCAGCGTGTGCAGTTCGTCGATGAACAAAATCGTGTTCTTCGCGCGGCGGACTTCATTCATGACCGCCTTGATGCGTTCCTCAAACTGGCCGCGGTATTTCGTACCGGCAACCATCATCGCGAGGTCGAGCACGACAATGCGGCGTTCGCGGAGCAGTTCCGGAACGTTGCCGTCGACGACCATCTGAGCGAAGCCTTCGACAATGGCCGTCTTACCGACGCCAGCTTCGCCGAGCAGAACCGGGTTGTTTTTCTGGCGACGGCAGAGAATCTGCGTCACTCGTTCGATTTCGCGTTCGCGACCGATGACCGGGTCGAGTTTGCCCTGCTTGGCGAGTTCGGTCAGGTCGCGACCGAAGCTGTCGAGCGCGGGCGTCTTGCTTTTCGAGGACTTGCCGCCTGAACTGGTCGCAGCTCGCTCACCCGTTTCGCCGCCTTCGACACCGTGGCCGAGCAGGTTCAGCACTTCCTCGCGGACGTCTTCGAGCTTCAGGCCCAGATTCATCAGCACTTGGGCCGCAACGCCTTCCTGCTCACGGAGCAGACCAAGCAGCAGGTGCTCTGTCCCGACGTAGTTGTGATTGAGGTTCCGCGCCTCTTCCATCGCGTACTCGATGACCTTCTTGGCACGTGGCGTCTGCGGCAGCTTGCCCATCGTGACCATATCAGGTCCCGATTGGACGATCTTTTCGACTTCGTTCCGGATGCGTCGCAGATCAACGTCCAGGTTCTTCAGGACGTTGGCGGCAACTCCAGAGCCTTCCTTCACCAGACCAAGCAGCACATGCTCGGTCCCGATGTATTCGTGATTGAATCGTTGCGCTTCCTGATTGGCGAGCTGCATGACTTTGCGGGCTCGATCGGTAAATCGCTCGTACATCAGGTTTCTCCTGTTTCGCGGGTCGGCAGCCAATTCAGCCAGAGTTCTCTGGCAGTCTCAACTACGACACGCCGGTCAGCTTCTCTGGTGCGAAATGTGTTCGTTCGATGCGGCGGACTTCGGTTGAAACCGCCCGAAAATCAGGCTCGCACGTACGCTGAGCCTGCCTTGATCAATTGGTGGATCGGTTGCCCGAAGATATGTCACCCGACAGGCCACGATCGGACATTTCGGGACATGAGGTGAATCGCCCAACCGCGTAGCCGTTCTCAGGCCGGTTTTGCAGGTCCGGAATTCGCCCTCGCCACGGCAAACTGGCAGAACCTCAGTTCCGTCGCTCGGCACGTCCCCCGGAACGGCTGCCCGCACGTCAATAATGGCAGGGATTGGGGATCGAGCGAAGATAGAGCACCTCCTGTGCCGCGAGACCAAATCGGAAAACTCCGCCTGATCTGCACGTCCTGACAATTGGGCCGATGATAGTTCGCGCCCGGATCCCCGGCAAGCTCTGCCTGGAGCCCTGTCAAGCCCTCAGTTCGTGACTGTCTCCGGCTTAGTTTGTCCCCCGACAAGCCGGAAATTCGCTCCCGAAGACAGCCTGCACTCCATCGTATCAATAGATCATCTTCGCTCGATGAACCGCAGACTCACGGATTCCAATCAGCCGCCTTGGGTGTCGGGCAGCCAATTCTGCTCGACATTTCTGTCAGGTGAACCGGGCAAACTCTGACATCCAGGAAAGAAAATGCGACCGGGAAGCTGTTCCCTGTTGCCGTTGTTGCCCTGTTTACCGCAATTGTGGAGACGCGAAAGCGGCGTTCCGCAGACCTTCAGCCCCACGAGGAAAAACTTCAATCGCTGAGACGGCGTCGAGTCGATGGAAAGACTTAACACTTCCAAAGTCACCTCCACAGGGGCATGAGGCCCGGAACCATCTTTCCTCAATTTCTGAGGTCCGGGTAAGTTCTCACGCCAATCACTTCCGTAGACGGATTCAACAGGGAAGCGCGCGTCATTCATCCGGGACTCAGGAAAATCCTCCTCGAGGTTTTCTGACGCATGATTCGCCCGATTTTGCAGCGAGTGCAATCAGTCTTTCGATCCGCGTTCTCGTGGCGGCGACGCCGGGAACTGAAAAAGCGGCCGGGCCATTTCTCCATCCGTCGCAAGTCTCTACTGGCTCGAATTCCGTGGCAGATGCTCTGCTGCCAGAAGCGAGCCGCTGTTGCCGTCCTCGGTGCCGCCGCTCTGCTCGGCTGGTCAATGATGGACTCCCGCACGGTCGGAGCTGACGCAGCTCAGATCGTTGCTGAAGTCGAACGCTCGCGACCTGAAGCTCCGCCTCTTCCCGAGTCAGCGTCAATGCACCTCGACGGACGCGTCGCCATGATGCTGCAGATCGCGATGCTGCAGGACGCCATCAAACGGCTCGACGAAATCGACAGCTACACCGCTACCTGGGAAAAGCAGGAACGGATCGACAACGAACTGTCTGACCTGCAGAAGATGAGCCTGAAGATTCGGCATGAACCCTTCAGCGTCTACTTCAAAGTTGAAGAAGGCGGCGAAGTCGGTCGCGAAGTTCTGTTCCCGATCTCCGGCGACGATCCGCGAATGATGGTTCAGCTGATGAAGTTCGGCGGTCGCCTGCCAGCTCTGAAGCTCGATCCAAACTCATCGATCGCGATGAGCGAAGCGCGCTACCCGATCACGATGGCCGGCATCAAAGAAATGACCGAGATGGCTCTCGAAATCCGCCAGCAGGACCTCAAGCGTATCTCAAAGATTCGGGCATCCCTGCGTGACGACCGCACCTTCGCCGGTCGTCCGGTCTTTGCCTACACGATGGAGTACCCCTCGAAGGACATCTCTGAGACCTACAGCCGCTGCGAAATCTACATCGACAAGGAACTGATGCTGCCCGTCTATGCGAAGAACTGGGGCTGGGCTGCTGGCTCTGCCGATTCCGGCACAACCGACGATTCGCTCATCGAGTACTACGCCTTCAAAGACGTCAACCTCGACGCGTCGTTGAACAGCGAACACTTCGCCAGCAGCAACCCGGATTATAAGTTCCGCTAGGGTTTGCCTCACTAAAACTGTCAACAAGAATCAGAAGACGCCGCTTGCTCAATGATCTGAGAGCAAGCGGCATTTTCTTTGCGCTATCAAGCTTCGACGGCTGAAACAGCGAGCAACCACCTCAGCCGATCGCCGTTCGGTGCCGCGGAATCTCTGCCAAAGCGTTACTCACTTTGCCCTACTCCCTGAGCCTTCGCCCACCGTTGCAACTCCCATCAAAAACTTGGCCCGGGAAGAGGCAGCAGACGGACCATCAGTCGCCTCTACGCGATCTGGATCTTTGGCTCCAAGATCTGCGAGCGAACACTCGCAGCTAAGCTCTGCCGTCGCTTCGCGACTCCCCGAAATGCCAATTCGCTTAGGGGGGGCACAAGAACCGAAGCAGTTGCAAGATTGTGGACGTCCTACTTCAGTGGAATCTCAAGCTGAGACGGAACCGGTTTGACGGTTCGTATGTGTCGCTCGGCGGCTCGTTTGATGGCGTCGATGATATCCGGGTGGTCGGCGGCGACGTCCCACTTCTCTGACGGGTCGACTTCCAGGTTATAGAGCACTGGCGGGTCGTGTTCGACGGCCTTGTTGTTGCCGGTGTAGGACTCCTGAGTGACGAAGTGGGCTTTCCACGGGCCGACGCGCATCGCCATCAGCCGCGTACCTCGGTAGTAGAAAACTTCTTTTCGCGGGCTCCCGGTTTTGCCCTTCAGCATGTCGATCAGGTCGTAGCCGTCGAGAACCCGATCGGTCGGTCTGGCGGCGTTGGCCAGCGCGAGATTCGTCACGTAGATGTCCATCGTGGTCCCGAGCCCGGCGTTGACCTGGCCGGCTGGAATCGTGCCGGGCCACCAGCAGAGGGACGGTTCCCGCATTCCGCCGTCCCACGTCGTGCCCTTGCCTTCGCGGAGCAGGCCCGCCGAGCCGCCATGATCGTTGAATGTCAGCCACGGGCCGTTGTCGCTGGTGAACCAGACGATGGTGTTCTCATCGAGCTTCAGCCGGCGCAACGTGTCGAGAATCTGACCGACGCTCCAATCGATCTCCTCGACGACATCGCCGTACAGGCCTCGCAGGCTGCGGCCTTCAAACTCTTTCGAGCGAAACAGCGGCACATGCGGCAGGCTGTGCGGCAAGTACAGGAAGAATTTTCCGTCCTTGTTCTTCTCGATGAACGAGACCGCCTCTTCGGTGTACCGCTTTGTGATCGTTGTCTGGTCGGCGGGCCTCTCGGCGATTTCGAAGTTCCGCATCAGGGGCACGTTCCAGTACTCGACCTTTGGGTTCCAGAAGGACTCGCGGCCCTTGGGAGCATCGTTCACGCGGTCCATGTCGTTTGAGTACGGGATGCCGAAGTAGGAATCAAAACCGTTGCTGGTCGGTAGAAACTGCGGCAGATGTCCGAGGTGCCACTTACCGATGCAGGCTGTCGCGTAGCCAGCTTCCTTGAGAGCTTCGACCATCGTGACCTCACCGGCCGGAATTCCGCCGCCCGAGTTCGGAAACAGGACGCGGCGAGTATCGCTGCACATGCCACTGCGAATCGGCAGGCGACCGGTCATCAGAGCGGCACGACTCGGCGTGCAGACGGGTGAGGCTGAATAAAACTGTGTCAGCCTGGCCCCCTCGGCGGCCATCAGATCAAGGTTCGGGGTCTTAATCGTCGGATGTCCGAAGCAGCCAAGGTCTCCGTACCCGAGATCGTCCGCAAAGATCACGATGATGTTCGGTGTGTCGGCCGCTTGTGCTTCGGTGGAAACTGACTGGCCAGCAGTCGTGAGCAATGCCAGACAGGCCACGAGACACGGCAGAAGTTTCTTCAGCATCGAACAGCCTTTTCGTTGGAGAAGCCGAAAGATTCGGGCGAGTTGCGGAGGGCACAAGGACGCCGACAGCAGGCAATCCCAGCCATCGCTGATTTTCCATGTCCCTGAGTGATCTGTCTAACCACTCAGAACGGGCCGCTCAATCAACCCATGTTTTTTGTCGGTTGCAGATGCTGACGTGACGAGAAGTGTTGGCTGTTTCTCCTCTGCGTTGAACCGGCACACGCACCACACGTTGGACGGTCTCAACTGTCGAACGAGTTGGCCAGTTGTTTAACGTCAGGCATTGTCGCCTGCCCGACAGCCGGTAAACTCCGAAACACCATGCCGGGCCGTCGTGCTCAGCGTTTTTAACTCTTTACGCTCTGATTGACTGGCTGCAGGACATGGACACCTATCCCATCCTGGTCATTCTGCTTGTCACCGTCGGGCTCGCGGCACTGGTCGGCGAACTGCTGCTGCCCTCTGCCGGGATTCTCACCGTGATTGCTCTCGCCTGTCTGGGCGGCTCGGGCTGGTGCGCATGGCAGGCCTGGTACTCACAGGGCCACCTGATTGCGTGGTGGAGCTACGTCGGGTCAGTCCTGTTTCTGCTGCCAACCGTAATCGTCGCGACGTTGTATGTTCTGCCGCGAACAAGCTACGGACGCGAACTCTTCGCGGCTCCGCAGTCGTCCAGTGATCTGACTCCGTTCCAGGCTGAGGAAGCATCCCTGCAATCGCTGATCAACGAACACGGTCGCACTCAGAACCTGTTTTCGCCTGGCGGAATGGTTCAGATCGGTCGTGACCGATTCCACGCGGAGAGCGAAGGGGTCATGATCGATGCGGGCACGGACGTGGTGATCATTGGTGTCAGAGGCAATCGTCTGGTTGTCCGTCCGCTTTCACTGCACGACGGTGCTGTCGG
>JAPOLP010000665.1 GCA_029977045.1 Planctomycetota bacterium | reverse complement strand
GTTCGTCTTTGCAACGGGACCGTCGATCAGCGACGTGCCGTAATCCAGTTCCTTGAAGACCGAGTAGACGATGTCGCCGGTTTCCGCATCGACCAGAAAAATGTCGTAATAGCCGAACTCTTCGAGGAAGTTGCGAACGACCGGATGAAGCTTCTCGTGCAGGTCGTTGTACTTCGATTCGACAGATGACCGGTCAAGCTGGTGCTTCGAGCCGAGCGGGTTCGTGTTCGCCTTCACGTAGTGGTACTGCAGAGCGATCGCGTCGTCATCGAGCACGCTGTAATAGCTGTCGACGGCGGGGTCCTGGCCGTTGTTCTGCTGGCGGTACTCTTCCGAGAACTCGTGCTCGTAGTAGGTAAACAGTTCTTCGCGGTACTCCGCGAGTTGCTCCGGAGTCAGCTTCTGTTCGTCACGGAAGCCGTGGAACGAGTCAGTCAGCTCGCGCATCGCGCCGACGATCATGCCGTTCTCGGAGAACGTCTGAACCTGCTTGCGAATCGTCCCGAAGTAGTCCTGAATCTGCGTCTTCTTGACCTCGCGCAGAGCAACCAGCTGCTCCTGCGACGCCTTCATCAGAGCGGACTTACCGTTGTCAGTAATTTTCGTCAGGCCGCTGTCCGCACTGAAGTAGCTGACCACTCCAAAGATCATAAGCGGCAGCAGGCCGCAGGACAGAAGCACGACAACCAATCGAGTTCGCAGTTTCATTTCGGGTCATCCCTTTTCGGAAGATTGAATCCAGGCCACCGCAGGACGCTTCATTCACGGCTGGCGTGTGTTTGAGATTTCACCTGAGTGCAGTGCCGCTTCGGTCATTCACAACTTCATGCGAGCACCTCGTCGACATCGAGAACCAGCAGCAGCTCGCCGTCCAGTTTGAGCACGCCGCGAAAGTACCGACCGTCCACTCCGCTGAGATTGCCTGGAGCGTCTACGATGTCTGTTGCCGCCGCCGTCACGACATCGGAAATACTGTCAACCAGCAGGCCGATGCGCTCGCCGCCCGAGGACAGCACGATGTTGCGGGCCTCACGGGTGATCTCGATGGCTTCCAGGCCGAGCATCGTTCGCAGGTCAATCACGGTGACAACTTCACCTCGAAGATTGATGACACCGCGAACCCTGGATGGCACCATCGGCACGCTGGCAATCCTCATGTTGCGGTTGATCTCCTGAACCTGCCGAATGTCGACTCCGATCAGGTTCTCACCGACGGAAAACGTGGCGATCTCCAGCGTCTCCGGTTCAGCGGCTGCAAGTGTCGAGACCGTCATGGCGAGTGGCTCCGATTCGCTCAGGTTGGAAAGTGGTTTTAGATGCGTGATCAATCACAAAGCCGTGGCTTAGCGAGGCCGGGATCAGGTTGCGGAAACGGCTTCGTCTCGTCGCGGCGCGGCCACGACCCGGTGAAGATGTGACGTCGCCGCCATCACCAGCCGATCGCGGTCGAGCTTCACCAGGTACTCGTCAATGCCCGCCTGGCGGCCGCGTTTCCGGTCGGCATCGCCGGCCAGAGAGGTCAGCGCGAGCACCGGCAACGATCCGAACTGATCGCTGGCGCGGATTCGTTCGCACAGCTCGAAGCCATTGAGTCGCGGCATTTCGATATCGGTCACGACCAGCGAAAAGTCATGCCGGCCACTGTTGAGCGTTTCCCAGGCTTCTTCACCGTCCTCTGCCGTGACGACCGTCGTGCCCAGTTGTTCGAGAAACTGTTTGACCTTCTGCTGAAAGAACGCCGAGTCTTCCGCGAGCAGAATCTTCGGCAGCCCGTCGTCGACGTGTTCGGCCTGCTGGAGCGATCGCGAAGCGACTGTGCTGCGACCGGCGAACCACGCTGGCCGCTGTTCACGAACCAGTTCGTACGGATCGAAAATTCGCGTCGTCTGACCGTCGAGGACGATCGATCCCAGCAGACCCGTTTCGGCAAAAGTCTCGGTATCCAGTTCGCCGGGAATGTCGCGGATGTCGAGGATCTTCGGAGCGATCAGGCCGACTTCGCGATTGCCCGCCTGAAAGACGATCACGTGCAGAGTTGCTTTCTGCTCACGCGGCAGTGCCGTGATACAGTTCTCGATCGACAGCAGCGGCAGCGTTCGGTCGCGGTACTGCAGAACTTCCTGGCCGGCGACGGAATCGAACTGCTCCACGCGAACCCGCTCGATTCGCGAGACACAACTCATCGGCACACCAAACTGCTCGCTCGGATGATTCATGAACAGCAGCGTCGAGAACGCGTCATCCCGCTTCGCCGTTTCCTGCTCCGCTCGGCCGGCCTCAGTTGTTTCAGTGATTTCCAGACCCAACTGACCGGCCAGACCGGTGACATCCAGAATCAAAGCGATCTCACCATCACCCAGCACGGTGGCTCCCGCCAGGGATTTGATGTCCTGCATGTGCCGGCCCAGCGGTTTGACGACGATCTCTTCCGAGTCGCTCAATCCGTCAACAACCAGCCCGTAACGCAGGCTGCCCGCTTCCAGCACGACGATGTTAATTGCGGATTTGCCAACGCCGGTTGAGTCGGTCTGCGAGCACGCGACCTCTGTTGATTCAGCGTGCCGGGTCGCCGCTGCATCACTCTGCAGGTACGACGAGAGGCGGATCAGCGGCAGCAGTGAGTCTCGTAACCGTAGCACTTCAGCGCCTCGCAGCTTCTCGATACGCCGCGATTCCTCGACCGCCCGGATGCGAACCAGCTCACTGATGTTGACCTGCGGCAGAGCAAACCTGCGATCTCCCGACCGAACAACCAACGACGGAATGATCGCCAGCGTCAGAGGCAGCCGGATCGTCATCGTCGTGCCCTTGCCCAGCACCGTGTCGATGTCGACCGAGCCGCCGAGCCGCTCAAAGTTCGTCTTCACGACGTCCATTCCAACGCCGCGTCCGCTGACTGCGCTGACCTGTTCGGCGGTTGAGAATCCTGGCATGAAGATCAGCCGCAACGCCTCGGCGTCACACATCGCGTCGGCACGTTCCTGCGGGATCAGCCCTTTCTCGACGGCCTTCACTTTCAGTCGAGCCGCGTCAATCCCGGCTCCGTCATCGGAGATCAGAATGTTGACTTTGCCGTCCTGATGAAACGCCTTCAGATGGACGGTTCCCTCAGCCGGCTTGCCTTTCTGCTTGCGAACCTCAGGCAACTCGACTCCGTGGTCGACGGAGTTGCGGATGAGATGCGTCAGCGGATCGCCGATCGCCTCAATGATTGTCTTGTCGAGTTCAACGTCCTTGCCGTTGATCACCAGCTGGCACTGCTTCCCGAGCGTTCGCGACAGATCGCGGACAACGCGAGTGAACTTGTTGAACACGTTGCCGACGGGCTGCATTCGCGTCTGCATGATCGTGCCCTGCAGCTCGCTCGTAACCTGATCAAGCCGCGTGGCGACCATTTCCAGCATCCGCGTATCGCCGGAAGCGATCGTCTGCAGCAGTTGATTGCGGCCCAGCACCAGCTCCCCGGCCAGGTTCATCAGCCGATCCAGCACGGCCACGCCCACACGAACGTTGGCGTCACCCGATGCCGCACTCGATGTCTTCGACGATGTACCCGACTCAGCGGCTGGCTTTGTCGGCTCCGCGTTTACCGGAGACGCTGCATCAGCGACCGCGTCAGAATCCGCTGCCAGTTCCGTCTCACCGTTTGAAGCGACAGGTGCAACATCTGTTGAAAGTTCGACTGAATCGTCGCCAGTGCTGACCACGTCCTCTGAACCATGTTTTGCGACGGAGGCACCTTCGCTTGATTCCTGGCTGCGATCGCCAGCTTCGATGCGGCCAAGCTGCTCGACCATACTGGCAACATTCACAGAGCCTGATTCCGCGACGTTCTCCAGCATCCGACGCAACGTGTCAGCAGCTTCCAGCATCACTTCGACGCCGAAACTTGTCGGAACCAGCTCTCCTTCTCGAATCCGAGCGAGAACGTTTTCCAGACTGTGCGACAGCTCCCCGATCCGCGTCAGGCTGAGAAAACCTGCGGCTCCTTTGATCGAATGAATCGCTCGGAAGACTCGGTTGACCAGATCGCTATCGACGTTCGCGCCGTCCGATTCGATCTGCAGCAGATC
>JAPOLP010000935.1 GCA_029977045.1 Planctomycetota bacterium | reverse complement strand
CGAACTCGCTGGCCCGAAAACGAAGGGCACTCTGGCGAACCGCATCGACGGCGAGAGTCTCGTCCCGCTGCTGACTCAACGCGGAGAGTTGCCGGCCCGGTCGCTGTTCTGGCACTACCCGCACTATCACCACACAACGCCCGCTGGAGCGATCCGCAAGGGCGACCTGAAGCTGATCGAGTACTTCGACGACGGACACGTCGAACTGTACGACCTGAAGAATGACCTCAGCGAAAAACACGACCTGACGGCTGAGCGGCCTGACGTGGCGAAGTCTATGCAGCAGGAACTCGCTTCTTGGCGAAAGAGCGTTGGTGCCAACATGCCGACGCCGAATCCGGACTACGATCCAGCAAAAGCCTCGCAGTTCAAGCAGCGTCCGCGCCCGCAGCGGGCTCCGCAGAATCAACGAGCAGCCGGAGCAACGAAGTCGTGACGGCGGATGCCCACCAGGAAAGCTCAGCGGAGTACGACCGGCGACTACAGAAACGCGTCGGTGTCGGGCTGCTCGTCGGCCTGCTTGTTTGCCTCGGGCTGATTCTCTGGGCCGAGTCACAGCGGGCGAGCGAACTCGAAAGCACCGTCGACTGGCTGTTCGACATGAACGTCGACAGCTCGCCGTTCGCGATTCTGTTTCTGCTGCTGCCGCTGTTCTGGCTGCCACGCTCGCCGATCCTGGCTCATTCGCCGGGCTGGCTGCGTGCTATCGAGGCCTGGCTGGCCGAGGGGCCGCAGAGTTCAGCCGGGCTCGCAGGAACGTGGCGAGTCCGACTGCGGACGCTGATCGGAGTGTTGATCATCGCCGCCGTGTCGACGACGACCTGCCTCCGCGTCGCCTCGACCGAGATCAACGGAACCGGAAAGTCATTCGCCGAACTGCCGCCAGGCTTCCATGACGAATTCAGCTACCAGTTCCAGGCGGAGACTTATCTCGCGGGACGCTTCTCATTCCCGAGTCACCCGGACGTGCCGCGACTGTTCGACCAGATGCACGTCCTGAATGAGGGCCATTTCGCGAGCCGCTACTTTCCCGGTACGGGAGCGTGGTTCGCTCCGTTTCTGGCGGCAGGCAACATTTACGCCGGAGCGTGGGTGGCGACCGTTCTGACGTGCGTCTTCATCTTTCTCTCCGGTCGCGAACTGGCCTGTAATGGCGTCGGGCTGATCGCCGGCCTTCTGGTCGCTGTGTCGCCAGGTATCGACCTGTTCGGCAACACGCTGCTCGCTCACCAGCCGACACTGGTTGGCCTCGGGCTGTTCCTCTGGCAGTCCCTGAAGCTGATCCGCCAATTGCGCAGTTACGGGTGGCTGGGGTCGAGTGCAGCGAGCCCCCAGAACACGACACTGCTGACAACCCTCATTCCCGCTTTCCTGTCAGGTATCGGGCTCGGCTTTGCAATGCTCTGCCGACCGATGTCCGCCGCCGGATTCGCGCTGCCATTCGGCATCTGGATCGCCACCTGGGGCCTGCGACAGTTCCGGACGCAGTTCCAGTTAGTGATGACTGTCGCGGCCGGCATGGCACTGCCGCTGGTGCTCGCGTTCGGAGTTCTGGGAACCGCGAACAGTGCAATCACAGGCAGCGCAACGAGGACGCCGTACCAGCTCTACACGGAACTCTTCACGCCGCGGCACATGTACGGATTCCACAACGTCGAACGGGCGCAGCCACTACTGACGGGACGCGTGCTGGAAAACTACGACCGCTGGGCCGAGAACCTCGACGGAGCACTCGCCGCCACCAACGTCTGGCATCGTCTGCTGGCAAGCTGGCAGTGGACGCTCGGCATTGTCGCCCTGCTGCTTTCGCTAAGCGTTTTCGCAGCAGGTGGTCGACGCCTGCTCGACACCCGCTGGTGGCTGATCCTGGCCGGCATCGTGTCGCTGCACGTCGCTCATATCCCGTACTGGTACGACGGCATTCTGCACTGGCACTACGTGTTCGAGTCCGGCGTGCTGTGGTGCCTGCTGGCGGCTGCTGCGACGCTTCTGGTTGTGCGTTATTCGCGAGCCGCCGATCGCCGCTGGCTGACCGTCTGGTGGCTACTGCTGCTCGCAACGTCCGCCACGCTGAATCAGGTTGCCGTGCACCCCTTCTGGGGAGCATCCCGGCTTGAGGTCGGTATCAACCAGTTCGCATTTCCCCGCGCCCGATACGAGTTCTTCCGCCAGCTGCTGGACCGTCACGCAACCGAACGTCCGGCACTGGTTCTTGTCCGGCACGACTCGGACGATCGACATCTCGATTTCGTGAGCAATCACCCGTCGCTGGCCGGCAACTTGCTGATTGGCCGACTCCCGGTGGACCGCCACACGTCGGAAGAGGACACTGCCAGAGCAGCCGGCAACGCGTTTCCCGATCGAGCGATCTACCTCTTCGACGCCAAGACCGGCCAGCTTGCTCTGCTGCGTCGACCAGCCTCGTAAGGGTAAGTTGGCGGAGCGGCGCGAGCCGCCCGGCCGAACTGTAGGACGGACTTCAGTCCGTCGGCCTGCTGACCACAGCCTCGCGACGGACTGAAGTCCGTTCGGTGAGGAGACAGGCCGGAGGGCTTGCGCCCTGCCGCTACCTTTTCGCGTCGATGGCTCTCACTTGCCGCGCGTCACGTAAACCGGGCTGCTCCAGGCGAGTGACTGGTCGATCTGCGTCACGCGGATCCAGTACGGGAACTCGCCTTCGACGGATTCGGTGTCGACGAATTCCTGCTCGAATGACTGCGGGCCGCTGGCGTTCGGCGGCGGTCCTATCTGAGCGAACCGGTTGACGCCGCCGGCCTCGACGCGATGGTCGCTGCCTCTGACATCAGCCAGCTTCACCGTGAATGTCGCCGGCCCGGTCGCGAATGTCAGCTGCGTTGAATCGTCGCCGTGAACGCGAACCATGATCCCCGACGCGTTGCCGGCTGTCTGGCAGGCCCAGTCGATTTGCGTCGAAGAGGTCGCCGTCGCGCGGTCTTCCGTCGACTGAAAGTTGATGGGCTCGACCAGCTCGATGGTT
>JAPOLP010000913.1 GCA_029977045.1 Planctomycetota bacterium | reverse complement strand
GTTTCCATGACGTACTTCCTGGCAGTTCACCCCAAGCTTCAATCTCGACCCGAACTCGATGCGGACGATGCACAGAACGATACGCCTCGCTAAAAAATGCAGGCCGGATCAAGTTAAGCGCCGCTCCGGCAATCATGATCTCACGATGAATGACCTCGATGCCGGAACTTCGTCGCTGCGCTCCTCGGTCCGGCCTACCTGCCTTGGGACAAACAAGGTTGTTGACGCCTGTGGGGATTTCGACGGGATCACTGCCGGGGTATGCTCTTTCGGCTCCTCGATACTTCATACCTGCACGACGCTGCCGGACGGCTTGCGCCGTTCCGCTATCTCTTTCTGCGAGTTCCCATGGCCGAGCAGTTGTTTGAGCGACTGAGTCGTTTGCGACAGCGGGTTCGGTACGTGCTGTGGGTTTATGGGCTGTGTTCGCTGACGATCGTTCTCTTCGGCTCGACACTGCTGGCCGGCGGACTTGACTGGCTGGTTCGGATTGAAGATCGCGGCGTCCGCGTGCTGCTGAGCCTCGGCGTGCTGGCGGCGATTGGCTGGACGGTGTGGCGGTTTCTCTGGCGACCACTCTCGCAGCGATTCAGCAATGTCGAACTCGCAAGGCGAATCGAGCGGCGGCATCCCGAGTTCGCTGACAGCCTTTCCAGCACGGTTCAGTTTCTGGAATCGAATCAGGATCCGCGAGCCGGCTCGCCCGAACTGCAGCGCGCGGTCATTCGCGGAACGCTTGCCAGTCTGCACGCAATTTCGATTGCCGGGATCGTCGAGACGCGCACTGTTCAGCGGCTTGCCGTCGGAGCTGTCGCCGCGTGTCTGATTACGGTCGCGGTGATCTCCGCGAATCAGGCGGTCGCCGGCACGGCGATCAATCGGCTGCTGTTCCCGCTCTCGCCGGTTCCCTGGCCGCGTGATGTCGAGCTGCGGTTTGTCGATCGTGATCTGAAGCCACTGACCGACTCGCAGATCGGAGCACTCACTGCGGTGCAGGGCGAAACGCTCGAACTCTTCGTCGAGAACATGCGCGGCGATCTGCCGAGCGACCTGCGACTGCTCGCCCGACAACCGGACGGCAAGGTCGTCACTCAGGCAATGCGGCAGGCGACTCTGCGAAACAGCGACGGCGACGCGGCGGACATCGGCGGAGCGTCCGTCCGAGTCACTGACGGTCCGCTCTTCATCTGGGCTCTGGGCGGCGATGGCGAAACACTGCCGCTGCAGGTCGACGTCGTCCCACCACCGCGAGTCGACTCGTTCCGCCTGACCGTTCTGCCGCCGCCTTACACCGGAAAGTCTCAAACAGAACTCCCGGAAAACGTCGGCGATGTGTCCGGCGTTGTTGGCACCCGGATTCAACTGGCCGGTCGAATCAACAAGGCACTCGCCAGCGCGACGTTCCATCAGCACGGAGCTGACGCAATGTCGCTGACCGTTTCCGAAGACGGACGCAGCCTCGCGGGCGAAGTCACGTTCGAGCGTGCTGGCTCCGGAACCTGGTGGCTCGCGCTGCGGGACCGGCAGGGTTTCGAGAATCCCGAAGCGCCGCGTTACGACCTGCAGATCTCGGTCGACGCTGAACCCAGCGTCCTGATCGAGCTGCCCGAAACCGACCTGCTGGTGACTGCGACAGCGAACGTCCCGCTGCGCGCCGTCGCGCGCGACGACCTTGCCGTTCAGAAGTTATGGCTCGAATGGGAAGCATCGAACCCGGCTCGTCTGAAATTCGTCGACCCTGGCAAGACACCGCCGGTTGATCGCGTCGACGCCGACACAGATGACGGTCCGCTCGAACTCGTTAAACAACCGAGCGATTCCGTGGCGGGTAACGCGGCCACCGAAATTGACGCCGCAAACGCGACGCTCAATCCGGAAGCCGCCACTCGATCACTCGTGGAGGGCGACCTGACGACTGAGCGACTGACTGGTGAGACAAACTTCGATCTCGCGGAATTCGACTGGCCGGTTGGAACGCGGATCGTGCTTCGCGCGGTCGCCAGCGACTGGTTCGATCTCAATCCCGCCGGGCACGTCGCTCGCAGCAACCCGCGAGCACTGACGATCGTCTCGCCGGAAGAGAAGCGGTCTGAGCTGGCTGATCGGCAGGCAGCGCTGGTGCTCGAACTGGAGCGGTCTGAGAACTCGCAGCGGCAGAACCGCGACCTCGTCCGCGAACTGCAGTTGCAGCTCGAGCAGACTGGGCAACTGCGGCCCGAAGACCGCGACCTGCTGAAGCGGATCGAACTCGATCAGCGGCAGATCGCCGATCGTCTGGTTGATGACGTTGACGGCCTGCAGCGTCAGGCTGCGGCGATTCGGACCGAACGAACCGAAAACGATGTCGAGGATCCCGAATCCGACACGCTGCTCGGTGAACTGCTGGACGAGCTAACGTTCCTCAAAACGGACCCGCTGCCGGAGATCGACCGCAGTCTGATCGACGCACGGAAGCTCAGCGCGGACAGCGAGCAGCTCAGCCCGGACAAACGCCGCGAGTTCAAGTCGGCACTCGACCACGTCGAGCAGAAGCAGGGCGAGACGCAGCGGACACTGTCCGGCATTCTCGATCGGCTGTCGCAGTGGCGCAGCGAGCGGAACCTGAACTCAGAACTGCGATCACTCTCCGGCCAGCAGCGGGAACTCGGCGACGATGCCCGCGCGACCGCCGAACAGACGCGAGGTCGGACGTTCGCCGAACTGACCGATCAGAACCGCGCCGACCTGTCGCGGCTCGGCAGCCGGCAGCAGCAGCTTGCCGAGCAGGTCGACGAGTTCCGCGACGAACTTGCCGAGGCCGCTAAGACACTGAAGGACTCCGATCCCGAGCAGGCGGAACGTTTCGAGTCGGCGCTGCAGCAGATCGAAGAGGCCGGCATCAGTGCGAAGATGCGGCAGGCGGCGGCAGAGTTCGAGCAGAACCGCGTTGGCGAGGCGACCGCGACGCAGCAGCAGGTACTCGAAGCGATGAGCAAGGTGCAGGACGCGCTCGACCAGCGCGAAACGACTGACACCGAATCGCTCGTCAAGCAACTGCAGGAAGCCGCCGACAACCTCGCCGAAGTTCGGCAGTACGCTGAAG
>JAPOLP010000964.1 GCA_029977045.1 Planctomycetota bacterium | reverse complement strand
CACGTAATGCACGGGCCCGTACCCTGCAGCAGCGCCGATCCAATGCGGCACTTCTGGTCTTTCAGTGACAACAGGTTGATGCCGGACACGACAACGTTGCGCCGCAGTTGGGCCGGCGTCACCGCCTCGCGACCAGTCAGCGAAGCAATGACCGGAAGATGCTCGGCCTGAATCAGAGTGACCTGCCGCTTCGAGCTGCCATTCGCCGCGTGATGGTCACCATCGAGCCCGGTTCCCTCACGAGCCATCACCGACTCAACCGACCGCACCGCACCCCGTCGTGAAGTGCAGAGCACGATCCACTCGACCTGCCCAGGCTGCGCCGAGTGCTTCTTCAGTTCGTTGAACGATTCATCCGCCATCGACGGCTCCGTCAAACATTACTGTCGGCCAAAAGAAAATCGGGAAGCCGAGCAGTCGGCTTCCCGATCCGAGAACTCTCGTTGCAGCGAAAGTTGCGTTGACGTTCGGTCGCCAGCCTCAGCGACGGAACGTGCCGATGAACGCGCTGCGGATACCGTTGTTCGTGAATCGGCTGCCAAGGTCTTTTCCCTGGTATGACAGCTTCAGCGAGTACGCCGCGCTGGCGTTTTCGATCTTCGTCAGCGGCTGGTAGTAAACGACTTCGTTCGTGCAGACGCAGTCACCGTCCTCTAGTTTGCGCGTCGTCAGCTCAACCTGCTTGCCGGCTTTCAGCTTGCCGGCGTGGTCGATATGGTCGTTGGTCAGGTCGAACGGCACCTTCTCGACGGCGACGACGTCCTTCGTCAGTTCTTTTGCCGAATCGCAAACGAAGTCGACCAGCGCCTTGTGCTGCTGCTAGGTCGCGTCTTCATCAACCAGAATGACCGACTTGACCTTACCAGCCTGCATCGGGAACACGCCGTCGTAACCGAGCGTGCCCTGCGCCTTGACGACCAGCGCCGCTCCGAGGCCCTTCAGGTCGACGTCGTTCCAGGCGCCCTTGTCGACTTTCCAGGCCATGATCGCTTCCTTGCCGGACAAACTCATCTCGGCATTGGCGAAGCACGGGCCGGTGTAGACGTTACAGGTGCGAGCTTCGAGGTACTCGCCAGTGATCTTTGCAGCGGAGGCCGGCTGCGCAAGCGCTGCCGCACTCACGACGGCAGCCAGAAGACATAGACGGTTCATGTCTCGTTTCCTTTGAAAACCTGCGGAAGGGAATAGTTTCTGAACACGGGCGGCCATCTTCACCGCGACCCGGAAGCAGGTCAAGAAAACCCGCTGCCGATCCGCTGTGAGACCAGCAGTCTGCAGTGACGCACTGGCCGCTGTACGTCGCTCCGCAGCCGGGAATCACACCTCGGTGCTGAGGCACAACCCTCGCGTTACGTGCGGGATTCGCCTGAGCGAATGAGGTGCGTCCGGTCGCATTTCCGCCTTCAGGCAGATATCGCCTCCCACCATCAGCCCTCGAACATTTCCGGACCTAACTTTCAGACGGACCTTCGATACCGGAATTTCCCCAGGTCGATCTGGCCGCTTAACTGCACAGGGATCGCGTGTTACGCCACTTCGATCAGTCACTGCTGGAACAGCTCCGCATCAGCGATGTCGAAGTCCGACGTCGTTTGTCGCTGCTGGGCCTGACACCCAAACGACTGTCTGAACTCGCGCAACTGCGGTCGTCCATTGCCGGCCGAGTCGATGCCATCGTCGACGAATTCTACGAGCATCAGCTTTCGGTCAATGAGATCGCTCTGCTGATCGCCGACCGCGAGACTCTGCAACGTCTCAAGATGGCACAGCGAGGCTACATCCTCGACCTCTTCAGCGGCGTCTGCGACACGGACTACGTCAACAGCCGGCTGCGCATCGGCATGGTGCATCACCGAATCGGTGTGCCTCCGAAGCTGTTCATTCCGTCGCTCAAACTTCTGAAGGATCTGATCGTCCGGGCCATTCGGAACGACGAATCATCCTGCGACGTTTCTTTCGGGATCGTCGATACGCTCGACCGGCTGTTGCACTTCGACACGACGCTCGTCTTCGACACCTACATAGACCGCCTGGTCCGCGAACGCGAAGCTGCGAAAGAACGATCCGAAACCTATGCACGCAGCCTGGAAGAAAAGGTTGCCGAGCGAACCGCAGAACTTCAGGAGGCGGCACGCATCGATGCACTCACGGGCGTTTTCAACCGACGCGCGATGGACGAGCTGTTTCGTAAGCAACTGGCGGCTGCTCGGCGTCAGAAAGTCAGCCTCACCGTCATGTACGTCGACGTCGACCGCTTCAAGAAGATCAATGACGAATGTGGCCACATCCGTGGCGACGAAATCCTGCGCCTGCTTGGCCAGTGCCTGAAGTCATCAATCCGCGAGACCGATGTCGCATGCCGCTACGGAGGCGACGAATTCTGCCTGATCCTGCTCGAGTGCGACGTTGAAGGAGCGAAAAACGTCCGGCTCAAACTGGTCGATGCCTTCGCAGAGGTCTGCCCTGGAGTGAATCTCAGCTGCGGATTTTCAGAGACAGGTCCGACCGAGTTTCACGATCAGGACGCACTTGTCGCACTGGCCGACGAGAATATGTACCGCGCCAAACGCGAAACGTGTGACCTCGAACTCGCCAGTGGTGAGGTCGTCAGCTGAGTGGGCGCTCACGCGGCAACCAGCCCAGCCCTCAGAGGATCTCGTCGATCGCGGCGCCATGCACGAGCGTCAGCCGCTCGCGCCGCCCGAGATGCTGAAAGCTCAGTTCGTCCTGATCGAGCCCCAGACGATCCAGAATCGTCGTGTGGACATCCCTGAAGTGAATCGGTCGTTCGACAGCACGAAGCCCGATCTCGTCCGTCGCCCCGACAACTCGCCCGCCTTTGATGCCACCGCCGGCCATCCACATGCTGAAGCCCAGGTTGTGATGGTCGCGGCCACGT
>JAPOLP010000392.1 GCA_029977045.1 Planctomycetota bacterium | reverse complement strand
CTGCAGAGTGAACAGGACCTGATCAGCGCGTTCGAGTTCATCGACCAGCAGGTCATCATTCAGGCCGAAGAGTACACCAACAGCCTGCTGATCAGCGCGACGCCACGGTACTTCGAGCAGATTCGCGAAATGGTCCTGAAGCTCGACGCCGAACTGCCACAAGTTGTCATTCAGACGATGATTGTCGAGGTCCAGCTGGAAGATGACGACCAGTTCGGCATCGAACTGGGCCTGCAGGACACCGTTCTCTTTGGTCGTGCGATGGGAGCTGGCCTGGCGGGCAATCCTGGATTCAACTTCAACACAAACGGCCTGCCCAACTCTTCCGCGTACTCACCGAGAATCGTGGCGGGGCAGGGGCTTTCGACGTTCAGCATGGGACGGTCCGAAGACGAACTCGGCTTTGGTGGCCTTGTGCTCTCGGCCGGTTCGGAATCCGTCAGTGTTCTGCTGCGGGCACTTGCTGCAAACCGGCATATGGAAATCCTCAGTCGTCCGCAGATTCGGACACTCGACAACCGCCCTGCTGTTATCCGGATGGTTCGCGAACAGCAGGTCGTCAGCGGCTTCAGTGCGAACGCCAATGGCTCTCTCAGTCCGCTGCTCGACGACAAGGAGGCGGGCATCACACTGTCGGTGACACCAACGATCAGCCCTGACGGCAACATCCTGATCAGCCTCACGGCAGAAAAGAGCCAGTTCATTGCGGGGGCGGGTGCAGCTCTTCTCTTTGACGACGCCGGCAACGTCGTTTCACGAGGTATCGCCCGCGATTTGACACAGGCGGAAACGACAGTCGTTGTCGCCGATGAACAAACCATCGTTCTCGGCGGCCTGATCACAAAGAGTGACGATACGATCACTCGCAAAGTGCCGTGGCTGGGCGATCTCCCATTGGTCGGCCAGGCGTTTCGCTTTGATTCGCATTCGCATCGACGAACAGAACTGCTGATCTTCATGACACCACGGATCATCAAGAGCGATGAGTACAACGAGACTCACAAGCAGATTGAAGCGTCACGCGTCCACTTCACGGAAAGCGTCGCGGAGGAAATCCACGGCCCACTCTACGGCGTTCCGGCGGAAGCAGCATCGGGTGGCTGGCGAATCGAAACGGAAACGACATTCCCTACGGACGGTGAAACCAGCAACACCGATCCTCAACTGCCTATGCCACTGCCGGTTCCCGGCCTTGAAGGCCAGCCGACAACTCAGGCACTTCCAATGACACCGGCCAGTCAGCGATTTGCAACACCAGCCCCTGGAACCGGAATCCAGCAGGCTGGCTACACACGGTCCGAACTCGTGACGCCGTTACGCTCAAGCCAGTCTCAGGCCACGAAAAGCCAGCCGACCGGGAACCAGTACTCAACCGGAGCACGGAAACCTGTCAGCCAATACTCGCGATTCTCGCCGCCGCAACAACGGTAAGTCGCTTGGCTAAACGTCCGGCCACAGAGACGACCAGAAAGGCTCGCGAGCTGATGCCTGCAGAAACGGAGTTCTCATAGATGACTCGTACACTGGTGTTGCTCGTATTTCTGTCCGCAATAGCGGCGGGCATCAGCGGCTGTTCAACGGTTGAAATCGCTGGCCACAAGCCGACACCGTTCGCAAGTGCCGACCATCCCGCAGTTCGATGCGTCTGTTTGTGGCAGGACGCCGAGGGACAGACCGAAACCGGACAGACCACGCGCGGATTTGCTGGCCAGGTCTATTTCTTCACGGCCCAGAATGAAGCTCCCGTCGCCGTTGAAGGTGATATTCACGTCTTCCTCTTCGATGATCACGGTTCCCCCGCAGAACAGGCTCGACCGATTTCGCAGGCTGGGTTTGACAGCGGTGAATGGCAGTCCATGCGTCACGAATCGAAGCTTGGCCCCGCCTACTCACTGTTCGTTCCGTACCCGCGAGCCGGCAATTACGAGGCCAACTGTACGCTGCGTCTCCGACTGACTCTGCCCGACGGTTCCACGCTGTTCTCCGAAATGACTCAAGTCAAACTGCCCGGATTGGCAAGACAGGAACTGAAGCAGGAATTCTCCCCCGTGGACCCCCGCCGGGAGCAGCAATGGACTGGCGAGCAACAAACCACGAGCGAAGGCCACACGACGACCGAAACGATCGGCATTCGTCGAGACGGTCGGCTCATCGCGACAGCGAATCCAGTGACTCCGTCGCGTGGCACGGAGATCGGCAGGCCTCCGTTGCCTGCGGAAAGGGCAAACCCGGACATCGATTCTCGAGTGAAGTTCTACGAGGACAAGCTGCAGACGATTCTTAAGCGGAGGGCCGCGAATCAGTCGTCGCAGAACCAGTCTGCCCAGAACAGCCCCGGCACTATCGAACAGACGGGGTATCAGCAGTCGAGCGGCGATGCTCAGCCGCAGCAGTTTGAAAACCCGTTTCGCTCGTTCTGACTGCCTGCATCGGCAACGTCAGGACGAGTCGCGATCACAGCTTGTACGAGAGCAGCCACAGGGCGACGAGCACGCAGGCCATGAAGCCCGTGATCGTTCCGAACAGACGCACCGAGCGGCGGACGATCCGCTCTCGCAGTTCGTAGCGGCTGGCGCTGTAGACCAGACTGATCGCAGCGGAAAGTGGGATCACGTACCAGATCATCCCGCCGGTCACCGCCAGAATCGGAAACAGGTTGCTCATCAGATCAGCCTCGTCAATCAGGCGTTGGCCGGTTCGGGGGACGGTTCAGCAGGCGGCTTCTCAGCCGATTCCGACGAGTCCGCGATCTTCTCGTCTTCCTCTTCTTCGTCACCGTAACCGTACGCAGGTCCGGCAGCGGCATCCCAGACGGCCAGCAGGTTCAGCAGCCCGGCGATCCAGGTATAGACCAGCGCCAGCTCGTACTGCTTGCCAAGCTTTCCATTGAGATGCTGCAGTGCCTCGTCGGTCAGCGGGACCTGAAAGTGATCCAGGAAGGGTCGGGGAATCGTCCCTTCGATCATGCCGGCATCTGAATGAGGTGCGGCAGCCTCGACCACGCGGCAGAAGAACCGCCGACGTTCCGCCGAGTACTCAGGCGTGACAGGGTCACCGTGAGGATCGGAGAGTGTGACGTTGTCGAGTGCGCAGACACGCGGCCCGAGATTCAGGTCGCCACTGCTTTGCACGCCCATCAGCTTCAGCTCAACGGGCTTGCCATTTTCCAGCGTGCCGGAAAGCGTGCCTTCAAACTGCTGCGAAAACCCGTAGTCGCCAACACGCAACTCGCCGACCAACCGTCCCGTCACTGTTCCGTGCCCGAGCGTCGTGTGCATCAGCCGTCCGGAGAACTCAGTCTCGAACGACTCCAGTAACGCACTGGGAGCACCTTCCGCAGCGTCAAGCTGATTCTGATAACGCTTATGCTGAACGAGCGCGGGCAGGGCCGGAGTTCCGACACCAACCTGCGCGAGATAGCCGAGCGTCCGCTGCCGCGTCTGCCCCTGTCTGGCCGTTTTGTCCATTCTCAAGTGGACTGCTTTTGCTTCTCCCAGCGAACAGCCCCAGAAGAAGACGCCCAGCACGCAAACGAAGTAGATCGCTGCCTTGAAGAAACGCCGCTGATAAAAATGCCCAGCCCCCGGAAGCAGGTAGGCAAGCAATGCGGCGACAACGGGGTTTCGCAGATTGACGCGAGGATCAGTCATGAATCAGTCACTGTTGCAGGCGACCAGGCTCCGAATCGGCGGTGATGGTCCGAATTCAAATCTGGCAGTCGATCGCCTGTTCATTGAGTCTGTCAAAAAACGCGGCGACGCAATGGCCGGAGCCTGCGTCACGGGGTGGGGATTCTAAGGAGCGACGTTCAACCGGGGCCACCCCGGCCATCGCGCCCGTCAGATCGGCGAACTCAGGCCCGCTGGAGCGAGACGGGGTCGAGCAAAACACGGCCAATCTGTCAGACTCCAACGAATTGTCTGTTGAAACTGCAGCCCGTCCATCGTCCATTGATCGGAGCCATGATTGTCACCCAGCGGCCAGGTCCGACTGAATGGGCGAACCTGACCGGAGATTCCGGAGCCGTAACTCTGGAAAACGTAAACGGTTCTGACTGACAAACCGGTCCGAAGTTGACAGTCGCAACGACGGCCAGCGGCGGTTCGGCTCGAATCAGTCGAAAGTCCTTGACGGTGGTTTTACCGAGGCTGATCCTGAGTCACACTATTCGCAGACGTTGTTTTCCCGACCGGGAAATCACTCCCTTTTTCAGTTCGGCGGTGGTACCTGCACCGCCAGCAACCAGTTTCAAACCAGACGACGCCCGGCATGATTCTCCGCTCTGGAGCCACATGCCACCCGAGGAGAAGCGGAATGCAGATCCGAGTTCCTTTCCTGCCAGCCGGTAAGTTTCGACGCCTTTCGACCGCCCTCTCGCTGACGCTGGGAATTGCAGCTTCATCGCTGTCTCCTGCTCAGGCCGCCGGTACGGCAAGTGACGACGAATTGCGGAATCAGGTTGCCGCGCACCTGGAGTTCGGTGAGTTCCAGCGGGCCGCCACGCTGGCTCGGCAGGCCGACGACGAACTCGTTCAGTCTCAGCTTCTTAACCTCGTTGCGGACGCACAGATGAAGGCCGGCGACTTCGCGGCGGCACTCGGTTCAATCCGCACGATGCCCGATTACCAGGAACGCCAGATCGCCAGTTCCGAATACAGCCGGCAGCACGCTCTGGCCGGTGGCGCTCAAGCGGACTTCGATTCGCTCATCATGCTGATCATGTCGGAAACCAACGGCATGTGGGAAGAAGCCGACGGCAGCGGCGGAACGATCACTGAGTTTGAACAGGGTGTCCGCGTCGAGCCGTCGGGCGTTCTGCGAAAGCTGACGTCAAAGGAACACTCTGGCCGCCTGGAAGAGCTGGGCATTCAGGCCCGCGAAGCACTGCTCAATGGCGACATCGCCACCGTCGCGGATATGCGAGTGATCTCGCTGACGCGTCTGGAACAGGCGGTCTCCAAACGCCTGAGCGAAGGCCGTGCCCCAACGGTTTCGATGCGACTGCTCGGCGGTCTGACCAAGATTGAAAACGTGTTCGTGTATCCGGAAGACGGCGAGATCGTACTCGCCGGTCCCGCCGAACCCTGGAAGTACAACGATAATGGCGTCGCCATTGGCGAAGTCAGCGGCCGTCCGGTCCTGCAGCTCGACGATTTCGTCACGATCCTGCGATCGTTCTCGTCCAGCCGCCAGAAGTTCTTCTCGTGCTCGATCAATCCGCGACAGGAAGGCCTGAAGCAGCTCAAGGATTACGTTGCCGCGACAAGCAATCGTCCGCTGAGTCCTGGTCGCGTGAAGGGCTGGACGAACAACCTGCAGCAGCAGCTCGGTATGCAGGACATCGTCTACTCGGGTGTCGATCCGGAATCGCGAGTCGCCCGCGTCATCATCGAAGCCGACTACCGCATGAAGCTGATCGGTATTGGCAAGTACGACTTCGCGAAGAACGTCGCTATTCCGAGCATCTTCGATCTGATGACCGCTCAGGAACAGAAGGCCTCGAAGCTTGACGCTCTCCGCTGGTGGCTGACGATGAAGTACGACGCCGTCCTGCACACGGCTGACGAGAACGGCTTTGAATTCGTAGGGTCGTCCGTGCTCTGCCAGTCGGAGAACCAGTTGCTGAACGACATCGGCCAGCAGGTACAGACCGGCAAGTCGGAAGGCTCGAACCTGACCTTCGCCCAGAAGTTCACTCAGCAGTATGCCGAACTGGCGAAACAGGACGTCGTCTTCGCTGATCTGCAGAACGTCTTCGATCTGGCTCTGGTCGCGGCCATCCTGCGGCACGAAGGTGCGGCGGAACGAGCGGGCTGGGACTTCGGCTCCTTCAGCAACGACGGGGCTTATCTGATCAATCGATTTAACGCTCCGACGGAAGTTGAGTCGGT
>JAPOLP010000927.1 GCA_029977045.1 Planctomycetota bacterium | reverse complement strand
TCGGGCTTTGGATCCAGCAGGTCCACCTGGCTGGGTCCTCCCTGCATGAACAGCGAGATCATGGCCGTCGCTTTGGGAGTCGCGGCGGGCGAACGCTGATCCAGCGAAAAAGTCTGCGGGCCGACATTCGGCTTGATCGGCTCGGCACGGGCTTCGTCGCGCAGCAGTGAGGCAAGCGCGAGCGGCGCGAGGCTGAACGCGCCGGCATTGCAGAACTGTCGTCGGTTCATCGGGGACATGAGCTACTCGACGTAAAGAAAGCGGTTGGAACTGAGCAATGCCTGGCAGAACGTGGCGAGCGCCTGCCGGGACGCGTCTTCGGGTTTGGTATCCGGCGGGGAGGTCTGCAGTACCTGACGCTGCTGCTCGACAAACTGCTCGGCGGCGGAGATGTCTTCAACGGACGGCGCCGTTCCGAACGCGAGCCGCCAGCCCAGCGTGATCTGATCGCGAATACCCTCGCCAGCTTCGGCCGCCAGCCGCGTCGCAAACTGGTCGGAATACTCGACGGCGAAGTCGCTGTTCATCATCAGCAGCGCCTGCGGAGCGACGTTCGAGCTGACTCGGCGTTCGCAGTTCGGCGTCATGGCCGGTGTGTCGAAAGTTTCGAGTACTCCCAGCGGCCGTGAGCGGCGAACCTGCACGTAAACACTTCGGCGGAATTCCTCGCCGTTGAGCGGGATCGCGTCGGTCGGTTTGCGTTCGCCGTCGAGGTTCTCCTTGCCGAGCACGATCTGACCGACGGCGTCTTCCATCACGGGCACCGGGTCACCGAACAGCTTTGCATTGAGTTTCCCGCTGACAGCGAGCACGGCGTCGCGAACGACTTCCGCTTCCAGCCGTCGCATGGGAAAGCGACCGTAATAGACATTGTCGGGATCGACTTCCGCCAGTTCCGGTGAAGCCTGCGACGACTGCTGGTAGACCGCCGAGGCCATGATCAGCCGGTGCAGATGCTTGACGCTCCAGCCGGACGCGACGAACTCGGACGCCAGCCAGTCGAGCAGTTCCGGGTGCGTTGGCTTTTCGCCGAGTGCTCCAAAGTCCGACGGCGAGTTCACCAGTCCGCGACCGAAGTGGTGCAGCCAGACCCGGTTGGCGATGACGCGCGCGACCAGCGGATGCCGACCGTTCGTCAGGAACTTTGCGTAACTCAGACGCCGCCCGGACGTCGGGACGGCCTCGTCGTTAAGCGGAATCGTTTCGCCGAGGTCGAGCACCGACAGGCTGGCCGGTTCGAGTTTCTGCTTCGGCTGATCGTGATCGCCTCGGAAGAAGAAGAACGTCTCCGGCTGGCTGCCAGGTGTTTCGAGGAGCGCCCGGATGAATGTCTCTCGCGGAATCTCCTTGCGGATCTCGGCGGCCTTGTCCGAGTAGTCCTGCAGTTCCTTCTGAATGCGGTCCTTGAGGATCTCGGTAGCCGCTTGCGTGTAGACGTCGAGCTTCTTCGCTGCTTCGGGATCGATTGTCGCGAGGTTTTCGGCAGTGACGACGACCTTCGGATTGTCGGACAACAGCTTCTGTTGAGCTTCAGTGCGAGTCTCCGGCGACGCGCCAATAGCGGCTCTCAGTTCAGCTTGAGCATCAGCCGGCAGCTTCGCGAGTTCGCGTTCAGTCGCGGCGGCAATGAAGGCAGCTTGTTTCTCAGCACGCTTCGTTTCGATGTCCTTCGCGCGGGCGTCGCGGCGGCGGTCGTACAGATACAACGCTCCGGGAGTCAGCCGTCCGATCGTCGTGTACTTTTCGAGCAGCTCTTTCTGTTCGTCGGTTCGCTTTGCCGCCTCGGTTCGGTAGGCGGTGCGAAGAGGCTCCTGCAGTTCGTCGTCGATCAGCAGCAGTTCCTGTTCGAGCGTCTTGGTGATGTAGTAGTCGACTCGTCCCTGACGTTCGTCGTCGACCTGCTTCGCTTTCGCTTCGATCTGGCTGCGGACTTCGCGGTCGGCGTCAGTGTAAAGCGAAATCTGCCGGGCGGGCGGCGTCTTCCACTTCTTCCAGTCGAGTGCCGGCTCAAAGATCGCCCGGACGCGGTAGTAGTCAGTCTGCGGGATCGGGTCGTACCGATGGTCGTGGCACTGGGCACAGTGCAGCGTCATGCCGAGCAGCGAACTGCCGACGATCTGCAGCGTGTCGGCGACGACCTGATTGCGGGCAACGTTCTGATCGATGCCACCGGACGCCGTGCCGTCGGGAGCCATTCGCAGAAAGCCCGTCGCCGTCAGCAGCTCGATGCGTTCCGGAGTCAGATCGCCCGTCGGCCCGGCGAGTTCGTCGCCGGCCAGCTGCTCGATGATGAATCGGTCGAACGGCTTGTCGCCGTTGAACGCTCGCACGACGTAGTCGCGGAATCGAAACGCGTGCTCGCGAACAACGTCGTCGTCGGTGTAGCCCTCCGAGTCCGCGTACCCGGCGACGTCGAGCCAGTACCGTCCCCAGCGTTCTCCGTAATGCGGCGAGGCGAGCAGCCGATCGATCAGCCGCGGCCAGGCATCCGGAGACTCGTCGTTGAGGAACTCGTCGATCTGCTGCGGGGTTGGCGGCAGGCCGAGCAGGCCGAACGACGCACGACGGACCAGCGTCTCGCGCGACGCTGACTCGGAGAGACCGAGAGTCGTAGCGTTTTCACTCTGGCCAGCGAGCTGCTGCCGCAGCCGGGCCAGAATGAAGGCGTCGACTGGAGTGCTGACGGACTCGTCGACGTGAGTCGGCACGCCAGGCCGGGTCACAGGTTGAAACGCCCACCAGTTGCGTTCTTCTTCGGTGAAGAGCGGATCATCGCCGAGCGATTCTGGTTCCGGTCGCGCCGTGTTCGCCCCGCTGGCGATCCACGCGGCGATGGTCGCGATGTCCTTCGCCGAAAGCCGCTTGTCGCCCGGCGGCATCTCACCGGACGCGACTCGATCGAGCAGCAGGCTGGCGTCGGGCTTTGACGGTTCAATCGCCGGTCCCGAGTCCCCACCGGCCACCATCAGCCGCCGCAATCGCAGGTCGAGACCGCCCTCTTTTTCGCCGGCCTCGCCATGACAC
>JAPOLP010000797.1 GCA_029977045.1 Planctomycetota bacterium | reverse complement strand
GATGCAAGGTGGTAACCGTAGCCGCTGATAACTCCGACTGTGCATAGCGCGAGAAATCGCATTTTCCATCGAGTCGCTGGTGTTGACGACAGGTCGTACAGATTGCCGATCATCCACACGCCGATCCCAATGCCAAGCAACATGACAAGAGTTGGTACCAGATAAGATTCATCGAGAATCGACAGTAAAAAGACCGTCGTACCGAGCATGATGAAGCCAGCGATCTGCTTGAAGCGGATCATCCAGTTGCCCGGCTTTGGCAAGAACTTTACGGCGCCGGGGAAAAGACCAAACAGCAGATAAGGCGATGCCATCCCCAGCCCCATCATTCCCCAGATCATGTAGATCGTTGCCGGCGATTGCTGAATCGACCATCCGAGAGTCGGGCCGAGAAACGGACCGCTGCAGGGAGTTGCCAGAATGGTCGCAAAGATGCCGGTCATGAATGCTCCGCCGAGTCCTTCCTGATGACCGCCGGCTGATGATCCGACAAATCCAGGAATTGGGATTTCAAACACGCCGAGCAGACTGAGTCCCATTACAAAAACCAGCGCCGACATCGCGACCAGGAATTCAACACTCTGAAACTGCCCGCCCCAGCTTGTGCCGGCAAACGCGGCCAGCGTTGCCAGCACCATAAAGACAGTCAGCACGCCGACTGAGTAGCTGGCGTTGAGCAGCAGAATCCGGCTGCGGCTCTCGCCTGCCTGCTGCACAAAGCTCAGCACTTTGATCGCAATGACCGGCAGGACGCACGGCATCACGTTCAGGATCAACCCTCCGAGAAACGCATACAGCAGGTACATGCTCAGACTGCTGTCCGCTTCCTCGGCTCCTGGCTCGCGATACTGAATCGAATCAAACCGCGAGTCACCATCTCCACCGGCAGTCGGAAGTGACGGAATCGCACCGACCGTCGAGGCCGTCTCGGTCGCCTTCTTCGTAACCCGGCCCAGTTCAAAGTCAAAATCGCTGGCAATGCAGCGGCCATTGTCGCCTTGACTGCACGTCTGGAAGGAGAGTTCGCCGGCCACTCCGTAACCGTCTGTCGCTGCATCTGCGAGAACTTCAAAATCGCGGCTCCAACTCACTTCATCGTGATGGAGTCGCTGAGTCTTCCCTTCTTCCTCGTGCAACTCGACTTCGCGATCGGCAGCGAACCCCGTCCCGAGTGCTTTCAGCCCGGACATCCACTTCACATCAATGACGGTTGGCAACCCGTAGTTCTTTTTGTCCTGGTCGATCGCGAACGTGTGCCACCCGTTCTTCAGCTTTGCTGCGACCTTCACGGTGACTTTGTCGCCCGGCTTCGCGTCTGCAGGGCTCAGCGTGAGCGTCCATTCGGAGGGGCCGGGATTGATCTTTCCTTTGTCCTTCATTGTCGGAGCGAACGTCTTACTGAACACCGGCTCGTTCTTTTCGGCGGACAGCGTCAGGTCGAACGTCTCGTTGAAGGGCCGGCAACTGGTCGCGTCGCAGATCTGGTAGCGCAGCGTTCCGGTGACCTGGACGTCGGCGGGATCAGTGTCCTGGGCCAGCTGGAAGCGGCGCGTCCAGGTGACTCCGCCGGGGAACTTCTCGACGCGCTGATCAAGCAGCGGGTCCTGTTCGGCTTTCGGCTTTCGGTCCGGTGAGAACGACTCGTCGGCCACAGTCAGGCCCGCAACGGACCTGATTTCGATCCGCGTCCGCCCGGCAAACGAGGGATCCATCGAATACGTGTAGGCGTCGCTGGCAGTCGTAATGACGATCTTCACCGAGACCGTGTCCCCGGCTTTTGCGTCGGCTGGCTCCAGCGTGATTGTCGCTCCAGACGCCGCAGGCCTGCTGACTTTCGGGAAGCCTGGCAGTTCCAGCGTTTCGCCCAGGTTGATCTTCCTGGGCTGGTCCTGAGCCGGCAGCGCGACAGGACGCAGCAGCGCGCCGAGCAGAACCGTGACAGCGATCAGCCAGAAATGCGTCGCGGTCGGGGATTTCAGGGGAGACAGATTTCGCATCAAACGACCTCGGTAACTCTCGGTATCAACACGTCGGGGTGACCCGGCTGTCAGGCGTCCGGAATCCGGTCAACTGGTTGTCGGCTTCCGAACGACGAGCCGAATCGGCCCGCCGGGCTTCGGGAGCGAAGTGCTCACTTACTCCAGTTCGGCAGCAGGCGTTTGCCAGTTTGCAGCCGTTTCAGGGCAGCCCCGCTCAGCATTGTCGACGGATTTGTGGCTTCGGCTCAGCGAAGCCGCACACAGGACGGACGAAACTTCGGCCAGCAACCTGGCCGCCGTTCGAGCCCGTCCGGGAAGCGGGCCATCATAGGCCAGCTCTGGAATTTACGGCAATTCGAGTCGCTCAGTGAGGCGTCGCGCATCCCCGAACCGGTTCCCTGACGGTTACGGCTCTGTGCATGACGCGATATCCTCCGCGCGTCTTACCGCCAGCTTTGATTCAGCGGGCGATGCCTCCCGGCTTGATGTTCCGTCGCCGGGGTCGCAACCCCGTTGCCTCGTCCGCAATACCTCGCTCCACCAGGAGAAGCAGCATGAGCACTCAGGTTACGTTTCACGGTCACGGCACATTCGCCATCGAAACCGCCGGGAAGACGATCCTGATTGACCCGTTCTTTACCGACAACCCGTCGGCGACGGTGGCCGCGGACGACGTTGCGGCGGATGCGATCATCGTTTCGCACGGGCATTTCGACCATGTGGCGGATGTCGTCAGCATCGCGAAGCGGACCGGTGCGACGGTGATCTCGAACTTTGAAATCGTCACCTGGCTGCAGAAGCAGGGCGTCGAGAACGGTCATCCGATGAACACCGGCGGCCAGGCGAAATTCGACTGGGGCACGGTCAAGCTGACGCTGGCGTTTCACAGTTCGTCGCTGCCTGATGGAGGCAATGGTGGCAGTCCGTCCGGAGTGCTGCTGAAGCTCGCGGACGGAACGATCTATCACGCCTGCGATACGGCTCTCTTCGGCGACATGAAACTGATTGGCGAGGAAGGCATCGATCTGGCCATTCTGCCGATCGGCGACACGTTCACGATGGGGCCTGACGATGCTCTGCGAGCAATCCGGCTCATCGAGCCTAAGCGCGTCGTCCCGGACCACTACAACACGTGGCCGCCGATCGCCCAGGACGCCGACGTCTGGGCCGAGCGGGTTCGAGCACAGACGTCTGCTGAACCCGTCGTTCTGCAGCCCGGTCAGTCGCTGACCCTGTAATCGGTTCGCGATTCAAAGCTGCGTGTGAAACTGCAGGACGCTGCGTCAATCCGAAACGACGTTGTCTGCAGGACGCTGCTGATCGTGCGCCGCGACCTTTCCGCTGTTACCTCCTGCCTGGCGCCTGCCCCGACCATGTCCGCTGTTTCCGGAATTCTGAATATCAACAAACCCCAGGGCCTGACGTCGCGCGACGTTGTGAATCGCGTGCTGTGGCGGCTGCGCGAGGAAACCGGGAAGCGGAAGATCAAGGTCGGGCACTGCGGCACGCTCGACCCGCTGGCGACCGGAGTACTCGTCGTCTGCGTTGGCTCGGCGACGCGGCTG
>JAPOLP010000321.1 GCA_029977045.1 Planctomycetota bacterium | reverse complement strand
TGTGGCGAGAGCGGCACGCCGATCAGCGACATCTTTCCGCACCTGTCGAAGTGCGTCGACGACATGGCCGTCATCCGCTCGATGTACGCTCAACTGCCCAACCACGAGATGACGCTGATGCTGATGAACACCGGACATCAGCGGCTGGTGCGGCCAAGCTTCGGTTCCTGGCTGACCTGGGGGATGGGCTCCGAAAATCAGAACCTGCCCGGTTTCGTCGCCCTGTGTCCCGGCGGCCTGCCGGTCGGCGGTGCCGGCAACTGGAAGTCTGCGTTTCTGCCTGGAGCCTACCAGGGCACCTACGTCGACACGTCCAAGACCGATCCGAAGCAACTCATCGAGTACGTCAGCAACGACCGTCTGTCTCCAAAAGAACAGGGGGCTCAGTTCTCACTGCTGCAGACGCTGAATTCGCGGCACCTTGAGTCACGGCCCGGCGAAGCTCAGCTCGAAGCCCGTATTCGATCGTTTGAACTCGCCTACCGGATGCAGACCGAAGCGACCGACGCATTCGACGTTCAGCAGGAGCCCGAACACATACTCAAGATGTACGGCGATGGCCCACAGAACCGGCAACTGCTGCTGGCACGCCGGCTGGTCGAACGCGGCGTCCGCTTCGTGCAGACCTGGCACGGCAACATGCAGCCCTGGGACAGCCACTCGAACATCAAGGGCGAGCATCGCAAGGTGGCCAGCGAGTGTGATCAGGGCCTCGCTGCACTGATCACCGACCTGAAGCAGCGTGGCCTGCTCGACGAAACGCTGATTCTCTGCACCGGCGAATTCGGTCGGACTCCCGCCGTCGAAATGAGCCAGAACGGTGGCGGGGCAGTCGCGGGCCGCGACCATAACCACTGGGGTTTCTCGCTGTGGCTGGCCGGCGGCGGCATCAAAGGCGGCACGATTCACGGAGCCACCGACGAGTTCGGTTTCAAAGCCGTCGAGAACCGCGTCTCGATCCACGATCTGCACGCCACGATGTTGCACCTTCTAGGCTTCGACCACGAACGCCTGACCTACCGCTTCGCCGGTCGCGACTACCGCCTGACCGACCTCGAAGGCGAAGTCGTCAACGCAGTGATTGCTTGAAGGTAATGTCCCAGTACTGTCAGGGCCTCTACCCCTCGGCAACCCGTTCTTCGACCAGGCGGCGGACGACGTCGGCGCTTGAGATGCCTTCCGATTCAGCGGCGAAGGTTGTCAGCACGCGGTGAGTCAGCACGGGGCTGGCGACTTCCAGTACGTCTTCCAGACGCACCATGTAACTGCCGGTCAAAGCCGCTCGGGCTTTCGCACCGAGCACCAGATACTGGACAGCTCGCGGACCGGCGCCCCAGGCGACCAGCGGGTTCAGCCAGTCAGGTGCGTCGGCGCTGTTCGGTCGAGTTCGTCGCGTCAGGTCGACTGCGAACTCGTAAATGTGCTGCGGAACGGGGACGCGGCGCACGAGTTCCTGAAACCGGATCACCTTCTCAGCATCAATGATGTGTTCGAGTTCCGGCATCCTGCCGCCAGTCGTCGTCCGGGCGATCGTGATCTCCTCGTCGCGCGACGGGTAATCGACGTTGATCAGAAACATGAAACGGTCGAGCTGAGCTTCCGGCAGTGGGTACGTCCCTTCCTGCTCGACCGGGTTCTGCGTCGCCAGCACGAAGAACGGCGGTTCGAGGTGATACGTCCGACCAATGACCGTGACACGGTGCTCCTGCATCGCTTCGAGCATCGCAGCCTGCGTCTTCGACGGAGCCCGGTTGATTTCGTCGGCGAGAACGATGTTCGCGAAGACCGGGCCTTTGACGAATTCAAACTCGCGTCGCCCGGATGCTGACTCCTGCAGGATGTCCGTGCCGGTAATGTCCATCGGCATCAGGTCGGGCGTGAACTGGATGCGGCTGAACGTCAGGTTCATCGTCTCGGCCAGTCGGCTGACCAGCAACGTTTTGGCGAGACCGGGCACACCCATCAGCAGCGAGTGGCCGCGGGCAAACAGACAGATCGCCATCTGCTCAATCGTCGTCGCCTGGCCGACGATGATCTTGCCCAGTTCGGCACACAGCCGGGCGTAGACTTCGCGGAGTTCATCAATTGCGGCAACGTCGTCGTCCTGAAGCTGCTGCGGAGGAGCGTTTGATTCGGTCATGGGCTTCCAGTCTGAAAGATGTCGGGGCCGGAACCCTTCCCTGTTTCGGTGAAATTGAGGCGGGGAGTATGAAGCGCCGCTGCCAACTTGTCGCCTGATCAGAGCAATCCGCAATCGCCCAGCAGCTTCAGACGGCTTCCAGTTGCACGTCGATCCCCTTGCTGTCCGGCATTCCGGTGCCGTGCGTGTCGGAGCCCATCAGTCGGCAGGACTTATCGCCGTAGCTGATGAAAAGCAGTCCCGGCGGAAGCTCGTCGCCCTTGGCCGCCTTGCAGGGCACGACGACTTCGCCGACCTCGTTCCAGACGCGTACCTGATCGCCGTCGCTGAGTCCCAGCCGCTCCATATCCTCGGGAGCAATCTGCAGCGTTCCCGTCTCGTCCAGATAGTCGTCGGTGTACTTGCCCTCGTTGAGAGTCGTGCCCTGACGGCTCGTGCGCCCGGGAATGAGAATGAAGCTTTCAGCCATGTTGAGTCCTGAAGTCGCGAGTTGCATTCAAGGCGGCAGGATCGCGAATCGCCGACCGCTCAGCCAGCGAGCCAGACAGACGGTGAGTTAAACGCTGAGCAGAACCCAGACCTTACAGCGGGCGGCGGGCGAGGCTGAATGACTGAGCGGTCGGACCAGTCGGCGGCTGGCTGGCCAGATACAGAGCCAGCGGGACGACATCCTCGGGCAGCTTGACGTACTCGGTTGGAATCGTCGGATGCGGCTTTCCCGCCTGGAAGATCCTGGTCGTCAGCGGAGTCTCGACCGGGCCGGGGACCAGTTCGTTGACGTTGACCCCATCGTCGGCCAGTTGCAGTGCGAGACACTGCGTCAGCATCCAGAGCCCCGCTTTCGACACGTTGTACGACGTGTTGATGTTCCGCGGCTGATGCCCCATCCCCGAACCGATATTGATGATGTTTCCGCGGCTGGCCTTGAGATGCGGCAGCGCGGCTCGAATGCAGTGGTAGACGCCGAACAGGTTGATCTCCAGCGTCTTCTTCCACAGGTCCGGGTTGTCGTCCCCGACCAGCCCGCGTTCGAGATCAACGCCGGCATTGTTGACCAGAACGTCGACCCCGCCGAATTCTGCGACCGTCGCAGCGACCATTTCCTCGACAGCGGCCAGGTCGGTCACATCGCACTCGACAGCGATCGCTCGACCGCCAGCTTCATTGATGATCGTGGTCACTTCGTCGATCTCGTTCCGTGACCGCGCCGCCGCACAGATGCTCGCCCCAGCTTCGGCATACGCAATCGCGATCGCCCGCCCGATCCCGCGACCGGCTCCCGTGATGATCGCCGTCTTCCCGCTGAGTGGTTTGTTCTGGTCAGTCATGTTGTTGATATTTTTTCCGCGTGAGATCAAAGCAGCTCAACCAGCGACTGTGCTCCTTCCGGAGTCAGTCGGACCGGTCGGCGGTCAGTCGTGTGAATCACTCGCCCGTGATCAATGCCCAGCCGCGAGTAGATTGTCGCAGTCAGATCACCGGGCGTGACGGGGCGATCGGCAGGCGATTCGCCGTTGCGGTCGCTGGCTCCGATGACCTGCCCTCCCGCGATGCCGCCTCCGGCCAGAGCGACGCTGAAGACGCGCGGCCAGTGATCTCGCCCGCACTGCGTGTTGAGCTTCGGCGTCCGACCGAACTCGCCCATGATCACAATCAGCGTTTCGTCAAGCAGTCCTCGATCGGCCAGATCGTCCGTGAGTGCCGACACCGCCTGATCGAGAGTCGGGATCAGGCCGACGGGCGTCTTCGCTCCGGTGAAGCCCTCTTTCAATCGCGTGTAGAGATCGGCGTGCGTGTCCCAGCCGCGATGATTCACCGTGACGAACGGGACACCGCCTTCAAGCAGCCGCCGCGCGAGCAGACAGCTCTGCCCGACGGTTCGTCGCCCGTACCGATTGCGAACTTCCGGACGCTCCTGTTCGAGATCAAATGCCGCTCGAAACTGCGGCGACGACGTCAGCTCCCAGGCCTGTTCGAGCGAGCCTGTCGACGATGCAGTCTCGCCAATTGCCGCGTCATCCTCAGAACTGCGACCAACCGACGCAGCGTCGGCCTGGCGGCGGAACTCGTCGAACTGATTGAGAAACTCGCGGCGGCGTTCGAGACGGACGGAGTCAAGCCCGGCAGGCGGTGCGAGATTCCTGACGGCAAAGTCGCGCTTCGCCGGATCGCTGCCGACTGAAAACGGCGCGACGCCGGGATCGAGAAAGCCGTTGCCGGAGAACCGTCCGCCGCCGACTCGGAAATCGGGCACGGCGATCTGTGACGGCAGAGCGGACTTCGCATTGCGGACGAATGCGGCAGCGCAACTGAATGACGGATACTCAAGGACCGGTGTCGGTCGGTAGCCGGTCAGCAGATAATGCGTGCCAAAGTTGTGTTCACCCAGCGGCGAGGTCATCGAACGGATTATCGCAAACCGCGACAGTCGCTCGGCCACGCCGGGCAGGCACTCAGTCAGAGAGACTCCGGGCACGGAAGTCTGAATCGATTCGAGCGGCCCACGAACCTCGCGCGAGGCCTCAGGTTTTGGATCCAGCGTCTCTAAATGGCTGGGGCCTCCGTCCAGCCAGATCAGCACACAGCGTTTCGCAGGAGGTCGTGACGACGGCTTCTCGGCTGCGACCGTCTTGTTACTCAGGACAGTGCGACCGACTCCCGGCCAGAGCGCAATGCCTAGTGCCGTCAGTGACCCGATCGTCAGCACCTCGCGACGCCGGACAATCTGGTGCACAGCTTCAGTCTGTTCGCTTACCGATGCCGCCCGTCGTAGCGAAAGTCGCGCAGACTTTCGGTCGCACTGGCCGACGTGCCGAAACTCTTCGCGAGTCTCGCTACCAACGTTGGAAAGTCTCAGCGGCATGTCACGAACTCCTGGCAGGTCAGCAGTGCCCAGAGAAAATCTTCCGCGATCGCTCGCCGCTGCTTCTCGTCACTGGCCGCGTCGAACCGCGTTTCCCAGAACGCGAGTTCGTCGTCCGTCGGCTCACGGGTCAGTGACCGGCGATAGTAAGTGGTGATCAACGCCTGGTTGCCAGTTTCGTCGGCGAGCAGTCGCGACAGCGATCCGGATGATGCCGCCAACTGGTCGTTGAGAAAACCACCGTTGATCAGCAGCAGCGCTCGAGGCAGAGGCTCTGCGTTTGCCCCGCCCGACGAACACTCAGCATCAACCGGGCAACGACCGAGCACGTCAAGCGTTTCCGACTCAACGTTCCGTGCGAACAGACCAACCGCCCGGCCATTCGATGTCGCCTCAGTCGGAAAGCCCGCCGCGACACCAGTGACGTCGGCGATAACGTCGACCAGAACTTCGGGTTCGAGATCAACCGGCAACGCGTGCGAGTAGAACTGCTCGTCCTGCACGTCGCTCCGCACAGGAACGCTGCTGCGGGCGAATGCCCTGCTCAGACAGATCGTCCGAATCAGCGGCTTCAGCTTCCGGCCTCCGCGAGCGAACTCCGCTGCGAGTTCGTCGAGCAGCCGCGGATGAGTCGGCGCGTTCGAGGCGCGCAGATCGTCAACGGGTTCGACGAGTCCGCGTCCCATCAGCAATTTCCAGACGCGGTTGACGATCGCACGGTCGAACCAGGCGTTCTCGCGCGACGTAACCCAGTCGGCGAAGCTGCCGATGCCGTCCTCGTCGTCTTTTAGAAACCGACTGGCGGGGAGTTTCGGAACGGCAGGCTCGCCCGTTCGCGGATGCACAACGCTGCCTGACGAGCCGACCGAGATCGACGCTCCGCGACGCACAGGAGCGAAGATCGCCGCCAGTCCGTGATAGTCGTCCTGCGTCCAACGATCGAGCGGATGGTCGTGGCAGTTCGCACAACGCAGCCGCACACCGAGGAACAGCTCGCTGGCGAACTCGGCCTGCTTCCGCGCGTCGTTCGCCACGAGATAGAACGCTGTCGCCCCGTTTGTCCGCGTGTCACCCGTCGCCGTGATCAGCTCGCGCGCAAACTCGGCGAGCGGTCGGTCAGCGACGATCTGCAGCCGCAGCCAGTTGAAAGCCGTCCGGGCAACCTCTTCCGATTGCGGCTGCGATCGGACTTTCAACAGCTTCAGAAACTGAAACGTCCAGAAGTCGTTGAACGCGGCGGAGGCCAGCAACTCGTCAATCAGCCTTTTACGAGCTTCAAACGAAAGCTGCTTCCGGTCGGTGTTCTCTCCGTTAAGTGTTGCAGCGGGCGTCGACAGAAACCGATCGATCATCTCCTCCGACGGAAGACGCCCTGTGAGACGCAACGATGCTCGACGCAGAAACTCCGACGGCGTTGCTTCCGGTGAGGCAGGCAGCCGCAGCTCGCTGAGCCGCAGTCCGATTTCGCGGTCGATCACGTCATCGGCTTCGGGCTGCGTTCCGAACGCCGACGAGGTCGGGGGAAACGGCAGCAACACTTCGACGGGCACCAATCGATCGAGATAGCGAACC
>JAPOLP010000153.1 GCA_029977045.1 Planctomycetota bacterium | reverse complement strand
GTCGTAAACTTTTCAGAGGCCCGCCACACGGCCAGTACCAACCCAAACAAACCCGCGACTCGACTGGGGTTGCTCGGCGTACCCGCCATTGCAGTCATGCTTGGCTCGGAGCAGCAACCGAAGGACATCTCGATCCAGTCCGTCGATCACCCACAGATTGTCTACCTGGACGATTCAATGACGGTCGGCGTCCGAGTACTCGCCAGCGGCTACGAAAGCGAAAACCTGACACTGACCCTGACGCACCCCGACGGAACGGAGGAGAATCAGACTTTGCCGGTCCCTCAAGCTGGACCGCCGTTGGTCGATGCCCGGTTTCAGCTGACCGCCGACCAGGCTGGACGGAACGACTATCAGCTCACCGTCGACAGCCGGCCCGACGAAACACGACACGACAACAACTCCCGCACCTTCTCTGTCAACGTCGTCGACGATCGCTCAAACGTCCTGCTTGTCGACAGCGAGCCGCGCTGGGACTTCCGCTATCTGCAGACCGCTCTGGAACGCGACGAACGCACGAGCGTCACGCCAGTTGTCTTCAACCAGCCGTATCTCGGTGTTCTGCCCAACACCTTCTTCGCAAGGCGTCTACCCTTCGATGCCCGGCAGTTCGACGCCCGACAATCGCCACTCGCCGATTTCGACCTGATCGTCATCGGCGATGTATCGCCGCGCGAGTTCGATGCCCGATCGTGGTCCGTCGTCGAACACTGGGTTCGCGAACTCGGCGGCACACTGATTCTCGCTGCCGGTCGCAACGCAATGCCGAGAGCCCACCAGGCGCCGTCACTTGATCGCCTGCTGCCGGTCTCAGATTTCCGCGAGCTATCGCTGCCAAAGATCTCCCCGACCACCCTGCCCTACGAAATGGGCTTCCATCTGAGCCTGACTGACGACGGAGCTGATGAGGACGTCCTGCGTCTCGCCGCCGATCCACTGGAAAACCGACGCGTGTGGCCGTCGCTGCCCGGCCATCTGTGGGGCTTGACCGGCACTGCTCGGCCTACAGCAACAGTTCTGGCATCAGCCACTGGCCTGCCGCCTGACGCACTCGGTCCGCAGGCCTCGACGTTGACGCCGTTGCAACGTGAGCGTCAATCGGGACTTCTCGTGCATCAGTATTACGGTTTCGGCCAGGTGCTGTGGCTGGGCATCGACAGCACCTGGCGGTGGCGGCATCGTCGCGGCGACGAACTGCACCATCGCTTCTGGGGCCAGATCGCCCGCTGGGCAGCACGAAACAAAGCTTCCGCCGGCAACGATGTCGTCCGGCTTTCGCTGTCGGACACGCACATCGAACCCGGCGAGACTGTCGCTGTCCAGGCTCGCTGGCAGCAGCGCTTCCTCGATGAGAATCCCAATCTGAAGGCCGCAATCGAGTTCGTCCCCGCCGATAGCTCGCCCCAAGTAATAGCGGAAGGGCGCAAGCCCTCCGGTCCAGCGAATCCGGATAGCGAATCCCCCCTCCGCGTCGACCTGACGGCGACCGAACGTCAGCCGGACCTGTTCGAGGCCGTCATGACAACACTGCCTCCCGGAGCCTGGACCGCCCGCCTGGTTGTCGAGCAGGCCGACCTTGGCTCACCCGTCGCAGCCGACCTCTACGTTGGCCAGTCCCGCACCGCAGAAACTGCCGACCTGACAGCGAACCGCGTTCTACTCACCCGCATCGCCGCCGGCTCTGCGAACGGTCGGCTACTCCTCCCCGATCAGACCGACCAGATCATTCCACTCCTCAACATTACCGAAGACGCCGCCGAAGTCCGCCAGGAACTCACCCTCTGGGACCACTGGCTGACGATGCTTGCGTTCTTCGCACTCCTGACCGCCGAGTGGGGCATCCGCAAACTCAACGGATTACCCTGATCCCACCGAGCTACCGGCGGGCAGCCGGAACGAAACTCGCGTTTCAAAGAGCCCGACGCTCAACAGTGTGCCACTGCCGCCGGTCGCTTCAAACTCCCAACCGCCGGGACTAGAACTCAGACGCTCGCACCTCCCATCACAAAGCTACGAGCAGCGGCTGTTCTGAATCCTGACACTTACTCCACAGAGGCTTCCTCATGCCCCTTCTGCGACTCACTGCTCTGGCGTTCCTGACACTGTCGACTCTGCAACTCGAGCCGGCCAGATCGCAGCCGCCAAAGCGAGAACCGCCGCCGACCCGCAGGTTTGATGCTCCGGGGGCACCGCCTTTTGTGCGACTCGACGCGAAGCCCGGTCTGAATCCACCGCTCGACGTCGACGGCAACTTCCTGATCGGCCCCGAATACGCGCCGGCTCCTGAGAACAGCGAGGTCGACGGAGTGCCGCGTGGCAAGATCCAGCAATTCTCGATCGACTCACGAGACACAAAGCTCTTCAACCCCGGCATCGCCCGGAAGGAATTCGGTCGCGTCGATCCCGACAACCCGAAAACGCTGATTGTCGACACCCACGAGATCGATTACGTCCGGCAGATCACCGTCTACATTCCGGCACAGTACGAGCCGGGAACCAAGGCGCCGTTCATGGTCATCCACGACGGTCCGAAAGAAAAACCGAGCATGGAGATCCCGCGAATCCTCGACAACCTGATCGCTCAGAAACGCATCCCCGCGATCATCGCCATCCAGATCGCCAATGGCGGCGGCGACGCTCAGGGACACGAACGCGGCAAAGAGTACGACACGATGTCCGGGCTCTACGCCGAGTACATCGAAACTGAAGTGCTGCCTCGCGTCGAAAAGCACTGCGAAGTGAAACTGACCAGCGATCCCGACGGGCGAGCGGCGATGGGCAGCAGCTCCGGAGGCTCGGCGGCCCTGGCGATGGCCTGGTACCGCACCGATCTTTACCACCGCGTGCTGACGACGTCAGGCACGTTCGTGAACCAGCAGTGGCCATTTAATCCCGAGACTCCCGGCGGAGCCTGGGACTTTCACGAAACGATCATCCCCAACAGCCCGAAGAAGCCCCTCCGCATCTTTCTGGCCGTCGGCGACCGCGACAACTTCAATCCCAACGTGATGCGGGACAACATGCACGACTGGGTTGAAGCCAACCATCGCATGGCGAAGGTGCTGAAGGCAAAGGGCTACGAGTACCAGTACCTCTTCTGCCAGAACTCAGGCCACGGCGTCCGCAACGCCAAAGCCCAGTTCCTGCCGCACGCCATCGAGTGGGTCTGGAAAGGCTACGGCCCGAAGAATTGATCAGCCGCAGAGGTCGGGGCGTCAGCCGCCCGCTGACGCCTCGATGCGAACCCAGCCAGCGGACTGGCACCTGATATCCTTCGAGACAGGCCGGACCTTCTCCGCATTGTTCATCGCGAGTTGCGGCCATTGCACAACCGCGACACATCGGTGCCGCAGTTGTCACTTCGATGTCTGTTGCTTTCGCGGTACGACGAAGCCGCCTCCGTTGACCGGTACGCTCACTCTGACTGGGGTCCGAAGGACTCGCTCAGCAGCCGGTTCAATCACGACGCGACTGATCTCGCCTTCGGGCCTCCAGACAATGTGGCCGAAGTGCGACGAGGTCGCAAACAGCACATAGGGTGGCTTGAGGTGCTCGTCCGCAAAGGGCAGCCATTCGGCGCTTAACGGATCGCGATGCAGCCGGTACCAGCCATCGCGGGAAGGCACCAGCAGGCTCGACGCCCCCTGCCAGTTCAAGGCAGCCTCGCGATCGGTCGCCAGCTTGTCCTGCATGCTGAACGGCCCGTGCGCGAGATTGCCATTGATGATCGGCACCTTGTCGAAGCCATTACGAAACGACTGAAACGGCAATGTGAACAACGAGACCCGGTCGGTCGCCGGATCCAGGACCAGCGGCGGCGTGCGAAAGTACCCTCGGCCAATCACAACCGCTCGGCGCGAGTCACGGCCAGGAAGTTCAGCAGGGACCAGGTACGAAGGACGGAAGACAGAATCTATCGACGCCGACGGCGCGAAAATGTCAACGTTCCCAACCCGGACCGCGGAATGAACGAGCTTCACCGTCCATTCCCCGGAATCGGTCAGTTTCAGTGAACAGACCCAGGTCCTCTGTCCCGTTCCGAACTGGCCAACCGCCACGCACCGACCGTCGCCCATCGGGCAGATCTGAAACGCCGGATCACCACCTGCGGGACGGTACGCATAGTCCGCGAAGTAGGCCGACGGGCGCATGCTCTCGGGGTTCCCGGGCGGCAGTGCGGCAATACCAGTCGTGCCACTGCTTATGTCGCCATCCAGCGAGGAAATCATTGGCAGGTGTCCGACGAGCTGCCCGGAAGGCGTAAACACGCGAAGCCCCGATGTCCGAGTCGACACCCAAATCCAGCGTCCGTCCCAATGCACATTCTGAATATAGTCGCGGGTCCTGCTATCCGTTGTGAGGATCGACTGCAGCACGCCAGGTCGCGGCATCAGCCACAGTTCAAAGTCTGAGTACACAACGTCAAGAGACGGCCCGCAGGCCACAAGAGCATCCCAGGTTGCCCGCTGCCCCCCCAACGGCTCAAACCTGATCTGCTTCGTGACTGGCAATTCCCTGATCGGCAAACCGTGTTCATCGTCACCGTAGATCTTCGCGATGCGGGCTGCTTCCTGAGGTGCCTGCGAACGCAGCCAGGGGTTGCGGCCCTGCGTGATGATTCCCAGCGCCTCGTCGAGCATCCCAACCGCGAAGGCGCCCGCTTCTCCAGTTCCTGGAGTGCGCCGACAGTACTCAAGCATTTCTCTTTGCAACTGTTCGATGTCGTCGAGCAATGCCGCATCGAGCGACTTCTGAGGCCCGTTCATCTCCGGTTTCACGCGGCGTCCCAGCAACCCGACGCGTCCGTACCAACGCATCAACTCGTCCTGCGAATCAGCTAGTCGCTGATAGAACTGATCGAATTCTTCGCGAGCGACCAGACGTGACTCACACGCCCGATCGTAATCGCCGCAGGCACTTCGCAATGCATTGTTCGGAAACACATGCCTGATAAACGACGGCACCGGCCACGGTGATGCTTCGCGAAGAAATCGTTCGACGTCGTCGAACATCCGCTGCGAACTGAAGGCTTTTGAAACGTATGGATTCCGCGATTCGAGGTCGTCCGCGTAGATCATCGCGATGTTCGTCCAGCGGAGTGACGGTCGTCCCGGAGTTCTCGCCAGCACCTCGCGGGACACTCGATGCGGATAGAGGATTTCAGAAAGCGGCTCACCACCGCGGATATTGTTATCAAGGTCCCGCAGACGCCCGATGTTGTCCCAGAAGAACTGCCGACTCAGCTCGTGCGATCTCACATAGGCTGCGGGCGAGCGTACGTTGCCGATTCGCATGAAAGCGCTGCTCCACAGAATTCCGCCCTCTTCCATGTTGAGATCGCCGGCACTGATTCGCTGAGTGACAAGTTGCGTATACCGCTCCTGCAGTGGCAGCAGACGCTTGTCCTGCCTGACGTCGTACGCTTCACTCTCTTCACGGCTTCGCCGTATGGCCGTGACCCACGCGTTACGGGAAATTCGATTTTTGTCCATCACCATTGCAACACATCGGTGGTAATCGCCAATCAGCTTCAGGTGCTGCAGGAAGTCATCCTTCAACAGCAGTGCGGACTCCCTGAGAGCGATCGCCTCTTCCCACAGTGCGATGTCCGAGAATGCGTCGGCACGCTCGGCGAGTCTCGCAAACTGCTCGTCGGCACTCAGGGTTCGCCCGGACGTCAGAGATGACTCCAGCAGGTTGCGAGGAACTTCATCTCGCAACCACTCGGTCACCTGCCCCAGCGACTCTCCGTCACGACGCAATGTCCGCTGGTTGGCTCCCGTCACTGACAATGTCACATTCAATTTCAAATCGGCTGGCGCGACGGCAACTCCCTGCTCTGAGGATTCGAACTCACCTTCTACGAGTAACCGAACGACACGGTCCTCAAGGCGAACAGCATTGAGCCGCAGTTCGTCTCCCAGAGCCCGATACTCTTCCAGCTCAAGCACAGCCACGCCGGGATACTCCAGCAGGCTTTCCATCAACAGCGTGGCCAGCCCCTGCTGCAGGTAGTCGTAATTGTGCAACAGGTTCCTGGAGAGCAGCGGCTGGACGCCGACGATCTGCTGCACGCCATCGGCAAACCGTCTGCGAACAGCGTCAACAGAACTGGCCAGTTCTTTCGCGAGGCCATCCGCTTCACCCTCTGGCGGCCAGCGCTTTCGCTCAATCAGAAGACGAGTTCCAAGGTGCGTATCACAAACAACGCACTTGAGATTCCGGGCGTCCTTTGACACTTCCTCAACCGTCAGCACGATCAGCCGATCTGCCTTGAACTTCGGGCCCACGCGAAGCCGCAAACCGACTCCCTGGGCAGCCCCGAACTGCGACAACTCAACCTCTTTGAGCACATCCTGGATCGCATCCCGCTCGACCAGTTTCACTGACCGCGACAGTTCGACGGTCAGCAGATCGCCGAGCCCTGATCGCTCAACATCCGGGCCTGCCAGAATCCCCCAACGCAGATCATCGGCAGCGAAGACCGCCCCTTGACCGGCCACACTGCAGACTGCGATGCACAACAGCGCAAGGGCCATTCGAAACGTCCGCCGCCGGGGTTCCGAAACTCGCTCAGATTGAGACAGACCACGGGTGTACGAAATACAGAACTGCATCAGCTCACCTCCTCAGAAGCTATTCAGAGCCGGCGATCCGCTCACAGCATGACGACACGGCCCCGGACTCATCCAGCAGAATGCGGGCGTCCGAGAACATATCACGTCCGTGTACGTTCGGCTGCCCCGAAATCCGATTCGAGCGACCGCGTCCGCATTAAGCTCTACCGGATGCAGGCCTGCTGCGGGAAGCTCCGCAGTCGCGTTTTCATCACTGACCAGCACTGACGCTCAACGCCCGCTGCCCGGAACGAGTCCTTTAAGCAGTCACTTTGACGCGACCTCACCGTCGCTCATCAGCCAGGCAATCAGATCCCGTGTTTGATTCTCGGTCAGCTTGTCGAGTAACCCATCAGGCATCATTGACTGAGCTGAGATCGCGACTTCATCAACCTCGTCGCTCCGCAGCCGAACTTCACCATTCGCGGTCTGGATTGTCAGAGCAGAGCCACTGCGCTGTGAGATCGCTCCAGTGATGACTCGCCCGCTGGTCGTGATCACGGTTGCCTGCCGGAAGTCAGCGGGCACGGCGGCACTGGGGTCGACGATGTTCGAGACCAGGTACTGCAGGTTGCGGCGGTTTGAACCAGTCAGCTCCGGGCCGATCGTCCGACCGTCGCCAAACAGCCGATGGCAGCTCGAGCACGTTTTGCGGAACAGCTCGCGTCCCGCAACCAGATCCGCTCGCGACAGGCTACCGGGAGTCAGCCGATCCTGGAGTTCCTGAATCCGCCGCACTCGGTCTGCCGAGGAACTGCGGACCGTTCCCCAGACTGCTTCCAGCCGCTGCAGCAGAGCTTTGTCCTTCAATGCCGCAATCTGCCTCGCCTGGGCTGCTGAGAGGTCCGCCGCCGGGATCTCCTGCCGTTCGACCGCCGCCAGCAACAGGTTCGCACTCTCGACTCGCCCGGCAAACACGTCGAGCGCCGCAATGCGCTCATCGGCTGCCATCTTCGGATAACGGCCGAGAATTGCCGCGAGCAGCTCTGGATCGTTGACGCCGCCACTCGCCCGCAAAGCTGGCTCTGTCAGTTGCCCGTCGGTGATCAACATTCGCAGGTCGGCAGCCAAACCAGGCGCTCGCCGGCTCGCCAGCCCGGAAAGTGCAGCAAGTCGAGTCGACTCGCCCTGCTTGCCGTCCTGCAGCACTTGCCGAATTCGATCGACGACCGCTTCGTCTCCGATCACAGCCGCGACAGTCAAAGCCGGGATGCGAACTCGTTCGTCGGAATGGTCGATCAGGCGGACAGCGACTTCCCGAGCAGACGCCGGCACGTCATCGCTCTTCAACGTTTGAAGGCCGGTCGAGAAGCCGGTGAGTAGGTCAGCGACGAACTCTGGCTCCGAAGCATCGCCAGCCGCGTCGAACAGCATCGCGATGGCGTCACTCGAATGCCCCGCGAGACGCCTCGCGACCCATTGTCGGAGTCGCTGCGGTGCGACAGTCGCGAACTCGATTCCTCGTCCCGGATCGGCAGCGACGGCAGGCTGGACTGCATACCAGATCATCCGATCGAGATTCGGGTCGCCAATCTCGCTCTGCGCGACGAACTGCGTTGCAACGTCAAGCCGCTGCCCGACCGGCAACCGCCGCAGAGCTGAGGCCAGCTCCATACGCACCAGCCAGGATCGTTCTCCTGTAGCGAAAGTCGCGGAGACTTTCGGCTCCACAGCTGTCGAACCAATGCCGCCGAAACTCTGCGCGAGTTTCGCTACCCCAGCAGGCGTGTCGACGAGCAGGCGGACGGCCCATGCGTGGACGTGCTCGCTTTCGTGACTGAGGAGCGTTGCCAGCCAGACATTGTCTGCGCCGCCGGTCACGTAGAGCGACCACAAGGTTCGCAGCTTTCGAGTCACGTCGGGATGACTCTCGAAGATCGCTCGCAGCTTCGCGTGAACGGCGGACATGTCCTGGCCGGAAGCCGCACGCTCCTGCAACAGGCGACGAGCGTGGCGGACGTACCAGTCGTTGCGGTGAAGCTGGTATTGGACGAGTTGTTCGTTCGAGGCCGACGCCAGATCGACCTCAGCCCGGATCGGGTCGCCCCAGCTGATCTTGTAGATTCGACCGCTGGTTCGGTGGACGCCGTCGCGGTCGTGGCACTCGCCATTGTCCGACCAGTCCGTCATGTAGACGTCGCCGTCGGGGCCGTACTCCAGGGAGACCGCTCGAAACCACGGATCGTCCGCCAGCAGAAAATCATCCGCGTGCTCACCACGAAACGGGCCGTCGGCGCGGACGAGCCGGTCGCAGTTCACTCGCCGGCCGTGAATGTTGCTCGTGAAAAGCAACCCGCGATAACGATCCGGCCAGCGATCACCGAGGTAAATCATCGCGTCGCAGTGCGAGTGTCCGCCGCCAAAGTCGTTGTTTCCCTCGGCCATGCGACCGGCCTTGTCCCAGGTGCCCGGACCCCAGTGCAGGTGGTCGCTGGTCGCCGTCATCGCTTCGTAGACGAACGGATCCGGGTGCGTGCCGCGATCCTTCCAGCGTTGGTAGTGGGCTCCGGGCACCAGATGCCAGAGATGGTCAACGACGCTTGTCGTCAGAAACCCGTGCCCGTGATCGTCGAAGTCGAGCCCCCACGGGTTGATCGTGCCATCCGCAACGACTTCAAAGACGTGCCGCGTCGGATGGTAGCGCCAGATCGAACAGCTCAGCTCGATCCGCTGCTCATCGGGAGTTCCGGCCCGGCCAACCCGAGATGGCTGCTTGATCCCGTGCCGACCATACAGCCAGCCGTCCGGTCCCCAGGTGAGACCGTTGACGCTGTTGTGCTCGGCCTTCAGCGACCAGCCGTTGAGATGAGTAACCGGTTCCCCATCAGGCACGTCGTCCGCGTTGCGATCCGGAATGAACGAGAGGTTTGGTGGAGCCGTAATCCAGATGCCGCCGAAGCCGAGCTGCAGTCCCGTCAGATGCGTCAGGCCGTCGCAGAAGACTTTGCGCCGGTCGAGTACGCCATCGCCTGTTGAGTCGTCGAAGATCAGAATCCGGTCGTGCGGCTCGTCGGTGAACTTGCTGCCGTTGTACGAGTAACTCTCCGCCACCCACAGCCGGCCTCGATCGTCGAACGCAATCGCGATCGGCTGCCGCACATCAGGCTCAGCAGCGGCTAGCGCGACCTTAAAACCTTCAGGCACCCGCAGCCGCTTGAGAGCTTCAGCCGGAGGCAACGGATGCTCGCCCGCCGCCTGCGTGTTGACCGGTGTGAAGTCGTCGGCAACTGACGGGAAGGACGCGC
>JAPOLP010000343.1 GCA_029977045.1 Planctomycetota bacterium | reverse complement strand
CGATCGGCGAGTGCCTGATCGATCGCGGCGAGGTCATCCGTCGAAAGCCGCCAGTTCATTGCTTCCGCTGTTTCGCGAATCTGCTCCGGACGTTTCGCTCCGCACAGGGCCGTTGTGATTCCCGGCTGCTGGATCGTCCAGTTGATCACGATGTCGGCAACGGTCCGACCGAGTCCGTCCGCGATCTCCCGCAGTCGAGCAACGAAGTCCTGATTCTTCTGCCATTCGTCGCCCTGAAACATCGGATACTTTGCTCGCCCATCGCCAGGTGCAAAGACGTGGTCGCGCGGCAGCTTGCCGGCAAGCAGGCCCTTCAGCAGCGGCCAGTAAACCGCGGTCGCGACGTTGTGCTCGATGCACCAGGGAAGTTGAGCCGCCTCGATCTCGCGCTGCAGCATGTTGTAGTGCGGCTGGTACGCGGCCAGCGGGCAGACCGTCTGGAATTCAGCGAGTTGCTCGACCGTCGCGTTCGACAACCCTGCCGACAGGACCTTGCCGGAGTCAATCATCTGCCGAATCGCGGCTGCCGACTCAGCGATCGGAACTGCCGAATCGGGAGCGTGCAGGTAGTAAAGCTCGACTCGGTCGGTTCCAAGCCGCTGCAGACTTTCGTCGCACTCGCGAAGCAAGCGTTCCGGCGAGCCATCGTGGGTGTTCTTCCCGTTTTCCCAGTGCAGGCCGCCCTTGGTCGCGATGACGATCTCGTCGCGATGGCCACCCAGCACGCGACCGATCATCCGCTCGCTCTCGCCCTCGAACCCGTAACAGTAGGCGGTATCAAAGAAGTTGATGCCGGCGTCGAAGGCGGCCTGCAGCGTCGCCTCGCTCTGCCCGACCGTCACGTCGAGACTCGTGATCCCGGTAATCGGCCAGCAGCCCATCGCAACGGGCGTCACTTCAATTCCTGTATTGCCCAGCGGCCGTCGCACTGTCCACGTCCTCGTCCTTCAGCAGTTGTGAGTCGCCTACGAGGACGGATCATGGCCGCGAAGAAGCACGACAGCAACGCGTGAGAGAACGCACACTCAATGCTGGCGGCGGGCAGCTCGCTCGCGGAGTTCGGCGATGCGGCGAGCTTTGCGTTGCTCGGCGACTTCAAGCCGCTCTTTCAGCGACATCTGCGGCACGTTCTGGCCAATCCGTCGACCGCGAATCCGCTCGCTGGTGACTGAGCCCGCACCATCGCTGCCAAGTAGTGAGAACGAGCAATCAGATTCCTGAAAGTAGTCCTGCACGGCAGTGCCAAACGACTGCATGCCGCCGATCGTTACCGTCACAACAAGAGCCAGCACGGTTGCGTGCTGAAACGAAGTTGATCCGGAATCAAGACGGAGGAATTGCCAGACACCACTGAACCAGTTGGACATGAGACGCTCGCGAGTACGGGGAGGACAGATGCGGCTAACCTAGGCCGCACTGCCCTGCTCCGTTGGCCTCCTGGCCGGTCGCGCACGCCACGAATCATCGCTCACCCCGGTCAGCTCGATCGTGCAGATCGATCCGCGGAATGTGCTGCAAACCGGGAGGCAGCTCCCGCAGGAACGAATCAGGAAGTCTCGTCGTCAGGCAAAGGCTCCGGACCTTCCAGATCCGCCGTAACCCGGTGCGGCAGCCAGCGAGCCGCCAGGCCTCCCTTCAACGCGCTGATCAGCACGCCCGCCGAGAAACACAGCACAGCCCAGAACAGCGGACGAACTCCGGGCGGAATCGAAAGCTGCTGCAGCAACCGCCAGCCGAGCACGATCGAACCACACAGTCCGATCGACAGATTCACCACGGCGGCAATCAGGAAGTGCCGCTCGCGTGCGATCACCCAGCAGACAGCAGCTATCGCCGACATCAGCACGACGTAGCCGACCAGAGGCAGGCCGCTCATCGAATGCCTCAGTCCCGTGACCACCGCCACGAGGACACTCAAAACAAGTGCCGCGGCCGACGCCTTCCGAATCCGACTCGCCAGTTCGTCGCGGAACGTCAGCCCGATCGCCACCATCGACAGTACAACCAGGTGGTACGTCAGCGTCGCCTTGAAGACCGACATCGCCGATTCACCAACCAGCAGTCCGACCGCCAGCGACAACGACGTCGCTCCGATCAGTGCCGGCTGCGAGCGTCGCTGAATCACTCCGATCAACAGTTCGACAACACCAATCGCGAGCAGCGGCCACGACTGCAGGTGCTCAAACGAAAAGCGGTATTCCCTGATTCCAAGGCTGCCCGGCTCGACCGCGACTGCCAGAAGCAGACACGCCACCAGACCAAACTCCGCCCTCCGCACGCCACGCAACACGGCGTAGCCATACAAACCCAGCAGCCCCAGCAGCGCCAGAAATACGGGCGAGGCAACATCCTGAACGAAGTCGTAAACGAAGTGCTGATACGTGAACTGCCGACTCCACGAGCCCAGCCAGGGATAAGCCATCAGCAGCAATGCGGCAGCAGACACCAGAACGCCGGTCTGCAGTTTCTACAGTCGCTCGACCAGCCCGATTTCAAACAGCACGAACAGCGCCGCCAGGAAGAACGGCACCAGCAGGTACGGTCCAAAGGCTGAATCCCAGAAGTCCTTACGGGCATCTGCGAGGTCAAACGAAATCGACAGCGAGAACGATCGAAAGCAGACCGCTCCTGCCAGGAAAGCGAACAGCGTCCACGGAAACCAGGGCCAGCTCCAGGGAGTGCCGTTGTCTCGAACACTCTCTGAGCCGCGACGAACAGCCGGCAACAGCGACAGCGTCAGGAATCCGGCCAGCATTGGAAACGCGGCGATCCGCCAGCGTGCAGCATCCGCCGTCACGTTGGCCACTTCCGGAGAAAGGAACAGCGGAAAGGCATAGAACAGAGCCAGTAGCCCGTAAAACGGACCGCGGTAACCCCACGGCAATCGGATCGCGAGACCTCGCAGCAGAGCTTCGCAGATACCAATTGAGAAGCAGTAGCCGAACACGAATAGCGACACCGCCGTGCTGGCCGAATCCGCATCCCACGATGCCAGCGTCACGATCTCATCGAAGCTGACCGAGATCGCCAGGAACATCAGCAAAAGCACGAGCACAAGCGTGCGAGCGTCTTCCCAGACTTTCCCCAGCCGGACGATCAGATACGCCGTCACCGCCATCAGCAGCGTGACGCCGCACAGTGACAACATCAGCCACCAGGGATCGATATACGCCACGGAATGCCGCTCGAAAAAGAAGTCTACCTCACCAGGACGAAACACTGCCTGCAGGCCATAAACGAAGAGGCAGGCACTGATCAGGTAGAAGGGATTGTGAACGTAGATCGCGCGCAGCAGCTTGGGGACAGGCAGAGAAGACATGCGGCAGCTCCTGTGGATGAGTCGAGACGGGAATTCGCACCTGGCGGGCTGATCCCGAAAGAGCAGGCTGCGGCGAAAGAAGTGAACAGGCACCGCGCAGAATTGAAGAAGTCAGGCTCTTCGGGGCTCGCGCAAAGAAAGCGGCGGGCGGAGGACGCTCGTGCCTGGCACGGTCTGCGAATGAGTTACCTCTCAACGCAGGCAGCAGTTCGCAGGAATCCGCCACGTCGGCAAAACGGAATCTCAACCGCAGCTGGAATCTCGATTGCCCACGAAACAGTCCATCGTCCAATTCAGCGCCGCATCTGCCCATGGCGCTCTCCAGTCAGCAGGCCGCGACTGTAAGCTGTCATACGGATTCGCGAGATACGCCCGACATGAAAACTGCGCGGGAGCTTTCAGAAAAATCAGACGAATTTGCAGAAGCCCGCGAACTCGGCGATCAGCTGACCGCTCGTCGGACAGAATTAAGGTCTCCGACGACAGAGGCAACCGTCACTTCAGGACAAGAGAATGTTCGAACTCTTCGACCACACTGCCGATCTGGGGATTCTCGTCCGAGCTGCTTCGCTGGACGAGTTGTTCGAGCACGCAGCAACGGCCCTGACACACTGCCTGGTGGGTCGACCGGACGCAATTCAGGCCACCACCGAGACAACCTGCGAGATCGAATCCCCCGACCTCGAATACCTGTTCTTCGACTGGCTCAGCGAACTGCTCTATCGCTTCGATGCTGACGGCTTCGCAATCGCTGCGTGTGAGGTCAATGTCAGCGGGACATCGCTGCGAGCGATACTGAAAGGCGAGCAGTTCGATCCGTCGCGCCACGAGTACTCACACGAGGTGAAAGCGATCACGTATCACGGCCTGCGAGTCGAACAGGACAACGGCAGCTGGCTAGCGGAAGTCATCGTCGACATCTAACGAACGTTCGCACGGCATCCGACAAGGTTCCAGGCTCAGGAACAACTTCGGGATTCAACGCTCGCCCGAATTGCGATTGATCCGTTCCCGCAGTGCGTTCTCGCGTCGAGTCTTCGCCTGTTCGCGCCGGTACTCGAATGTTCGAGCCCGCTCTTCCGACGTCAACGTCGCCGTGACATCCGTCTCATCGGTTTTGGCGAACCATGCTTCAAACGGGTTGACGTCCAGATAAATCGCGACGCCGACTGCTCCGAGCACAATGCAGATCACGAAGCTGAAGATCGTCAGCGGGCAGGCGAACGACCCGTTCTTACTCAGTGACGCGCCGCAGGCAAACAGCGAGACCTCGGTCATCGCCGCGTCGGCCAACCGCCGCACGCCAACATACTGAAACGACTCTTCCGGACGCGTGTGGACCACTTCGCATTCATGGACAGAATCGTCGGCGACCAGCCGCAGTACCATCCCTGCCGGAACATGCAGCCCGCGAAACAGCAGCAGCCCGAACCCGCTGGCAGAGACGTCGGAAATAACGGCGTCGTGCTCTTCCCCCTCAATGATCACGATCGCCTGCGCACGCTCGGACGGAGCGACGTATCGCTTTGTCATCCGAGTTTCGCTGGCAATCGTCGACACAGGTTCTCTCCGCGCAGCCCGTCCGGCAGGACTCATCGCAACGGTACCTCGAACCCTCGCCCCTGACGGGAAGCAGACAGCTCGCCGATGGACGGTTTCTCAATCGGCAACCACGGTGGCGGATTGACAGTTTGCAGCAGCGCAACCCACCTTACGGCGCATCTGACTGTGCCGAGATGTTCGCTGCAATTGCAAGGACGGATTCTGCGGACTTGTCAGTCTCGACGGCTCTCCGAGAGCCACTATCCCGCCGGAAAAGCTTCAGCAGCTCGATCCTTGATCGCTCGCAAATCCAGCTTTCCTGTCCCCAGCAGCGGAATCTCATCGACCTCGACAAAACTGTCTGCAGACGGAATCCAGAGGTTCGGCATTCCCGCGGCGGACAGCTCCTTGACGATCTCGTCGATCGATTTCGACAACGGCTTGTGCAGGACAACAATCCGTTCGCCCTTCTGTTCGTGCGGGACGGCCGTCACGGCGACACGGATTTCTGGCTCTTCCGACGAGCCGTCTTCAACGATCCTTGCCAGCTCTTCCTCAATGCCAATGTGCGGAACCATTTCGCCGCCAATCTTCGAGAAGCGACTCAGCCGACCGGTAATCGTGATGAAGCCCTCATCGTCGATCACTGCGATATCGCCAGTGTTGTACCAGCCGTCCTGAATCACCTCAGCAGTCTTCTCCGGCTGATTCAGGTAGCCGAGCATCACATTCGGGCCCTTAATGTGCAGCAGGCCCGGTTTGTTGAGCCCCAGTTCCTCACCGGTGTCGGGATCGACAACCCGGGCAGCAACGTTCGGCACCGGGCGACCAACGGTCCCCATCTTCGTCCCAGTCTGGCCTTCGGCGGCGGCATTGTTGCGGTGATCGGGAACGTTCGCGGCAGCCAGCGGCGAGAGTTCGGTTGTTCCAAAACCTTCCGTCGGCCAGATGCCGAACTTCTCATGAAACGACTCCGCAAGGCTCTGCGGAAGCTTCTCAGCACCGCAGATCGCGAGGTCCATCTTGCTCATCTGCTCGGGAGTGCAACGCTTGAGGTACGTCTTCAGGAACGTCGGCGTCGCAGCAATGATCGTGATCGCGTGCTGCTCACACAGTTTGCCGATCGTTCGCCCGTCCAGCGGATTGAAGTGGTAGACGCCTTTCGGCTCGAGCGTCATCGGCAGCCACAACATCAGCGAGTAACCGAAACTGTGGAAGAACGGCAGAATGCCCAGCAGCACGTCCGACGTTTTGATCTGAAACAACTGATCCGCCGAGTAAATGTTCGACGCGACGTTCTTGTGAGACAGCATCACGCCTTTGGGCTCACCGGTTGACCCCGAAGTGAAGATGATCGTCATCAGGTCGTCGGGGTCGATCGTCGTCAGCCCCAGCCGACGTTCCAGAATGCCGAGTGGCTCGATCGCAGCCGACACCAGTGAGCAGGCCTTATCGAGCCCCGTCGCCCGCTCCTTGATGTCCTCAGCGAAGATCAGCTCCGCATCAAGTTCCATCGGCTTCTTTTCGAGAAACCGGCGGCTGGTGATGACGTGCTTTATGCCTGCCTCTTTGATGCAGT
>JAPOLP010000949.1 GCA_029977045.1 Planctomycetota bacterium | reverse complement strand
TTGAAATTCCTGATACAGGACCAACGAATAGAAATGCCGAACCCGCTGAAAGTTGTTGTGCATGGAGCTGCTGGTCGAATGGGACAGCGAGTAACTGCGTTGACTCATGCCGATCCTGAACTGACCGTCTTTGGAGCCGTCGATGCGATCCGGACCGGCGAGGACGCTGGCGAAGCCGCCGGCATCGGAAACATCAACGTCGCGATCAGCCCGGAACTGCCGGCTGACCAGGCAGACGTCGTCATCGACTTCTCGGTCCCGACCGGGTTGATGTCGATCGTCGAAAAGTGCGTCGCTCGCGGGATTCCTCTCGTCGCTGCGACGACGGGGCTCAGCGATGAGCAGAAGGCGGAAGTGGCAAAGGCAGCCGAGTCGATTCCACTGCTGTGGGCTCCCAGCATGAGCGTCGCGGTCAACCTGACAATGAAGCTGGTCCGCGATGCGGCACGAGCACTCAAGGACAACCCCAGCGGCGTCGACGTCGAAATCATCGAGCGGCACCATCGCTACAAAGAGGACGCACCGAGCGGTACGGCTCTGAAGTTCGGTGAGATCGTCGCCGAGGAAATGGGGCAGACGAACCACATCCACGGACGCGAAGGCCGGCCTGGAGCGCGTCCGCATAACGAGATCGGCTACCACGCTCTGCGAACCGGCGACAACGTCGGCGAGCACACGATCGTGTTCGGAATGCTCGGCGAAACCATCGACCTGACAGTCCGCGGCCAGTCACGAGACAGCTATGCCTACGGAGCCCTCGCCGCCGCCAAGTACCTCGTCGGCAAACCCGCCGGTCGACTGTACGCGATGAATGACGTGCTGGGCTTCTGATTGCAGAGTCGAGGACCGTCCTGATTTGACGGAACGCCTCAACACTGGTATCGAAACCGCATGACCGGGCCGGTTTCTCGATCCCAGAATGACGATCTTCAGCTGCTGTCCGCTCTCGGCCTCCTGCCACCGGACAGCGGGCAGGGTTCTGCTTTCACGTCGACACTGGACGAGCTGGCAAAAGCGAGCAGCGGAACTGAACTTGAGCAGCCGCTGCTGGAACTCTGGACCCAGTGGCGACGGATTGCCCCAAGACAGCACCGGGATCACGCAACGAAAGTGGCTGCGTGGCTGCAGAGTGTCGTTGAGGGCGGCGGCAGTTTTACGCTCGGAGTTCCCGGTGAGGCTGGTCGGCGGTTTTCAGATGTTTGCGGCAATCGAGTGCTGTTCTGGCCTCACGGTCGACGATCGAGTTCCCTGGCCACGATCACCTCATCGCGGATCGGACGCAGCGAAACTGCGATCGCGACGTTTGTCGAGAAACTGCGACTAGTGCTGCCTCACGTTGCCGAGGCCCGGCACGCGCTGCTGATCGTCGAAAAGACAACGGCCTCTGACCTCGTGTGCCACGCGGCCCGGCAGGCCGGAATCCCGGTTCTTCTGGGAACAATCTCAGCAGACCGGCATCCAGAGCGCTGGCTGTCGTGCTTGATGGAAGCGGACCTTGCGGCTGTGACGGGCGAGTCGCGAGTAATTGTTTCGCCGTTGCCCCTCGCTGAGCGATCAGTCACCGCCGTCCCTGGTCCCAGTTCGAGCGAAAGCGACTCCATTAAAATCCTGCCGCTGCGAGACCAGGTGGCGATTACTCTGGCCGAGACCGTCTGGAACCTGTCAGTGCGCAAGGATGGGAATCTGCATCGGCTCCTGCAGTGGCGACTCAATCAGGACAGCAAAAAGGCAGTCGGCGTCCGGCTCGTCGTGACTGAAAACGAGTCCGATCCGGACCACGTCGCGAGGCTCATCGATCAGGGAGCGATTCCGTGGAGGCTGCTGCAACGCTCTGGAAGTCGCACGAAAGCGTCGAAGCAGGAAGCTGCTGACTCCGCTTTGCAGGCTGGCTCAGCCTACATTGTGCAGTCGAGTGACGAAGCGGAAGCTGCGTTGAAAGAGCAACTCGCTCTCGACGGCGAGTGGCTCATTCACTGGACGCGAACTGCGACGAAGCCCCTCGACGGTCAGTCGGCTGATAAGTGGCTCGACCGACAGTTGCTGCCGTCAACGGACGAAGCAGTCGGCCCTCTCGCGACGCTGCTGCAGATCCTCCGGGATGGCGTCATCCGAGCGAGCAGCGACGGCCTGCGAGGCTCGAAGCCGATGACGTGCTTCTCGGCGGTGCCGCTGCGGGAACTTGTCTCCCGGCGGCGGTTTCAAACGCATCGAGCCCGCTGGGACTTCGAGCCATACGGCCTGTGCATCCGCCGCCGAACGCTGGAGACACTCGGAGCACGCCCGGTGATCTACGGCGACGATTCCCTGTGGCACGCTCTGCCCGAACCCGAACGTCCCTGGTTCCAGCAGCGATTCTCCGGACGCGGCAAACGGCAGATCGACTGGTCAGAAGAACTCGAATGGCGGGTTGCTGGCGACCTTCGCCTCGGCCAGTTCTCGCGAGAAGACTTGATCGTCTTCTGTCGCAGCCACGACGTGGCCCGGCTTCTATGGCTACCGACCACGTGGCCGATCGTTGCGATCGACGGACTCGTTCGCGGTTGAAACGTCGGTCTCAGGAAACTGACTTCAGATTCCCATCATCCCGACAAAGTGGGCTGGCCACTTGAGTCCGAAGATGACCGCTGCCACCGCGCACAGGCAGTAGCCCCACCGGCTTTTCGTGCCGATGCTTGCGAACACGCCGATCCAGTACAGCCAGCCCCAGGGCATCAGCGAATGGACGAGGAGCCCGAACGGCATGAAGGCCAGCATCCCGGGCAGGTCGTCGATCGGAGCCCAGTGATACTGCTCGACGCTGCCAGCCAGCCACTTCTCCGCGTCCCAGGCCAGCGTGCGAGCAACGCAGACAACGGCCGCGACAAGTGAACCGACCAGAGCTGCTTCGAGGAAGATTCGCCGAGGCGTGAGCCTCGCCACCGGTTCGTCGAAATAGACTTCGATCTCAACAGGCTCGTC